>NZ_JBSGZI010000035.1:4629-67925 GCF_053610945.1 Streptomyces sp. NPDC054849 | reverse complement strand
CCTGCCGCACGTTGGCTGAGTGTTTTGTAGTCTTCGGGTCGGGGGGGGCTGGCCGTGGCGGGGGCGGGCCCGGCGGGGCGCGCCGGCGGGCCGCGCCCCCCCCCGGGGTGGGGCGGGTTCACGGCGTGCCGACGTCACGACGCCGGGGCGTCTGCACGTCGGTGAGCCGGTGAGTCAGCGGGTCGCTGCAGTGCTCAGCCGGCCTTCTGGAGGGTCCAGGCCTGCGCCGCGCGGCCGTCCGCACGCTGGAGGTCGAGCAGCCAGTTCCCGTAGTAGGGGCGGTTGCTCACGGTGAGGGCGAAGCCGCCACCCGGGTCCGTGACCGTCACCGCGCCACCGCGGGAGGTCAGCCGCCAGGCCTGAGCCCCGTTGCCGTTGCTGCAGGGCTGCTGGGCGACCCACATGCCCGCTGCGGGCGTGCCGCCCGGCTGCAGGCACTTGCCGGAGACCGCGGACCGGATGCGGACCTGGCCGTTGCCGGCGTCGTCGAAGAACCACTGCTGCTGGGCGTACCCGTTGGTGCGGCCCCCGACGAGGACCGTGCCGTCGGCGGTGCGGCCGCCCCACAGCTCGGCGGCCATGCCGGTGCTGCCGTTGCCGAGCACGTACCGGGCGCCCGGCGTAGTCGCGCCGCCGCCCGCCCCCGTCGTACGGAAGGACGCGGCCTTGCCGGGTCCGCTGTCACGGCCGGAGCCGTCGCGGACGGAGACGGTGACCGTGTACGAGGTGTTGGGCTGCAGGTTGTAGATGCGCAGCACTTGGGACTGGACCCACGTCAGGTGCTTGCCGTTGAGCAGAACCTGGTACCAGGCGGCGCCCTCGACCTTGGGCCAGCTCACCACGACGGAGTCGGGCCGGATGTCGCCGGCCGTCGCGTCCGGGCCGCCGGTGGGCTTCTTCGTCGGCGTCGGCGTGGGCTTCTTGGTCGGGGTCGGCGTCGGGTTGGGGTTCGGACCGGGGTCGGTGTCGTTCCCGCCCTTCGTCCGCATCAGGAACTGGTTGTCGGCGATGTTCCAGTGCGTGGCCAGGTAGCTTCCGGCCTTGGGACTGGTGTGGAAGTAGTCGTCGTGGTTGCAGTCCAGGATGTTCTCGGACGCCTGGTTGGTGCAGACGTTGCGCATCTGCGGGTAGTACGGGGTGTCCGAGTAGCACATGACGTCGAACTCGTCGGTGCAGTGGGCGCCACGGCTGGTGTTCGGGGCGCTGTTGTTCACCGCGCCCAGGTTGTGGCCCAGTTCGTGCGCGGCGGTGTGGCCGCCCCAGCAGCCGGAGTCCGTACGGCCGTAGGACGGCCCGAAGTTGCTCTGGTTCGCCTGGCCGGGACGCTCGTCGCCGGCGAAGGTGCCGATGCCGCAGTAGACCTGGGAGTCGGCGAAGATCATGTACTTGCGGTCGCGACGGTCGAGCCCCTTGGCCGCGAGCGCGGAGTTGGTCGCGCTGAACTCGGCCAGTGCCGAGGCCGGGAGCTCGATGTTGAGCACGGTGGGGGTGCAGTCGGCAGCCGTCACATAGCGGATGTGGCGTACTCCGCCGGTCTCCTGGGCGCTCGCCGCGTAGATGAGGTCGGCGTCGGCCGCCCACTTGCGGAACGAGGCGACGTACTCGGAGTAGCGGTCCTTGCCGGGGGCGTGGACGTACACGACCTGCACGCGGTTGCCGGTGCTGCCGTCACCGTCGCACTGGACGGTCTGGCCCGCGGGACCCGCTGCGACGCCCTGGCCCGCGGTCGAAGCCGCCGGCTCGGGTGCGGTGGCCTTGGTGGCCGCGGCGTCGGCGGCGGGCGCGTCCTGAGGACGCCCGCCGTTCTCCTTGGTGGCCGGGTCCTCGGCAGCGGGTCGGGCCGGATCGGCCGCCGGAGCCGTCTCCTTGACGGCGGGTGCGACCTCCTTCGTTATGTCCACGCCCTTGGGCGGGGCGTCGGGGCCGTGGGTGCACAGACCTGTGTCGGTGCGGTAGACGCCGACGCACCGGTCGCCCTTGGGTGCGGCTTCGAGACCGTCGTAAACCATGCCGCGTGCGCCCTCGTTGGCGGGCGCGGCCGCGATCGGTTCCGGCTCCTGGTCCCGGGCGGGTGCGGAGGCCGGTGCAGCGGCCTCCGCGGCCTGAACGGGCGCCACCGCCTGGGCGCCGTCGCCGAGTCCGGAGTAGGCGATGCCTGCGGCGATCACCGCCGCCGCTGCCGTGGCGGCGGTGATGAGTATCAACCGCCGGGGTTTGCGGCGGTGGTCGGCGGTGGTACGCCGTCTGCGACGTCCTGTCATGGGCACCTCAAATCGTTGTCGGATGACTGGGTGCGCGGAAGCCTGCCAGACGAATGCCGGGGAGAATTCGGACAAAGGGGAGCGTGCTTCGAGAAATCATTCCGTTACCTGTCGCCCTGATTTGACGAACGCTCAATTCCCAGTGCACACAAGGCAGTTACGCGCGTCACACGGCAAAGGTCCAGTCCTTTACCGACGGGTTGTTATCAAATCGAGATAAGGCTGGCAGGTTTATTGACTGGAATTCAGTCAGGAATTCACCTAATTACTACCTGCCGAATTCCCTCCGTCACGACCGGTGAGGGAACGTTCGCATGCGCTGCCCCACCCGCCGGGATGGCCGCACTCTTCGTCGCGCGCCGGGTGTGCGCCGCCGATCTGACGCTGCATTCGCCTCGGCCGGGACGCGTCGCCTTCCTCGATCCGGGCGTTGACCGTCACGTCGCCGGTCATGTCGCCGGTCACGTCGGGGGCAATCGGACCCCCGGTGGATGAGGGTCTGGTGAAGGCGGCCGACCTCGACCCTCGACGTCGCCAGTCGGCGGCGTGGTGGTCGCAGGTGAGGTGTGAGGAGATACGCCGGCTCGACCGGGAGGGGTTGTCCACTGGGGGCGCGTTGGCTTCGGAGGTCATCCCGCGACGGGATCCCCCTCATCGAACGTCCGGGCCGAGTGGAACGCTCCACCGGCCCTCCACTGCCCCGGGCTTGACCCGCCCGGAGCTGTGAGGCATCCACCGTCTCGACGGCACCCGGTCCGAGCCGGGCGGGTCGACGGCGGGCGGCCCTGTAGTCCGTCAGGCCGCTGCGGGCCTGGGGAGCCGGTACACCACGCTCGGGCGCAGCGGTCCCTTGGGCACACTGAGGTCGTCGAAGTCTTCGGCCGGGTTGTGCGTCATGCCGATGCGTCGCATCACCGCCTGGGAGCGGAGGTTGGTGACCGTCGTCACCGCAAGGACTTCGGGCAGGGCGAGGGTTTCGAACCCGAAGGCCACAGCGGCCAGGGCGGCTTCGGTGGCGAAGCCGTGTCCCCAGGCCGAGCGGCCCAGCCGCCAGCCGGCCTCCACTCCCGTGAACGGCATGTCCTCATCCACCGGGTCCAGTCCCGCGAAGCCGATGAACCGGCCGGTGGCCGCCACCGCCACTGCCCACCAGCCCCAGCCCGCGGCGCCTCTAGAGCTGTGGCAGCAGGTCGTTCGGCGTCGCCGAGCGTCGTTCTTCGAGCCAGAAGAGATAAGCCCGCAGGTGCAGGGCCAGATCACCGTCGAGGTACGCGGCGTACTCGCGCGCGGCGGCGGCCGTGCCCTGCCCCGACTTCACGTCATCGGCCTCGAACCTGCTGCGCTGCATTGCGAGGTACTCCCGGATTCGGCCCCGGTCGCCCCACCACGCCCGGACCGCCATCGGCGTCCAGTGCACGTCACCGTCGCAGCCGTAGCCCATCATCGGATCGTCCTCGGCGGCATCGACCAGCCGCCGGAGCTCTTCCACCGTCCGCGGCTGACGATAGACGTACTCGGTGAAGTGCGCGGCTTCGTAGAGCACAAGTTCCGGTGCGTGGATCCGGCCGGTACCGCAGTTGTCGGTGTCGGCCCCGTAAAACGGGCCGGGGACGTTCAGCCACTTCCGGTCCGCCCACTCACCACGGAACGACCCGCGCGCGTCACCCAGCAGGGGCAAGGGATCGAAGTAGGTTGCCATAGCGGCAGAGTAGCCAGCGTATCCGAACGTACGGCCTGGGCCGGTCGCCCGTCGTGGCCTGTTCGGCGGGCTGCGGAACCACCGCTCGGTCCGGCTCAGCCGTCGAGTACGCGCAGGTCGAGGTGGGTGAGACGCTCGGGGTCCGTCAGGATGTCGAGCGCGGTGATCCTGCCGTCACGGACGGTGAACGCCATCACCGACACGGCCCGGCCCTCCGCCGTCGAGACCACTCCTGGAGTCCCGTTGACCAGCACCGGACGTGCGGTTTCGGCGAACCGGGCGAAGGTGATCGCCTGGGAGGCGACAGCGGCCGCACCGCGGCGGACCAGGGTGGGGCGCAGCGTCCCGCCGTCGGACCGGGCCACGACCTCGGGGTCGAGGACGGCGACGAGGGCCTCGAAGTCCCCGCCGCGTGAGGCGGCGAGGAAGGCGTCGACGACCTCGCGCAGGCGGCCCCGGTCGGCGTCCGGCGTGGGAGCCACGCCCTGGACGCGGCGGCGGGCACGGCTGGCGAGCTGCCGGGTCGTTGCGGCGCTGCGCCCGAGGACGGGCGCGACCTCGTCGAAGGGCACGGCGAACAGGTCGTGCAGTACGAAGGCCAGGCGCTCGGCGGGGGTGAGGGTCTCCAGTACGACCATGAGGGCCATGCCGACCGAGTCGGCCAGGAGTATCTCCTGTTCGGGGTCGAGACCGTCCGCGCGGCTGACGACCGGATCGGGCAGCCGGACCTGCCCGTCCTGGTCGTGCAGCGGATCCTCGCGCCGCGTGGTGCGCGAGCGCAGCATGTCCAGGCACACCCGGCCGACCACGGTGGTCAGCCAGCCGCCCAGGTTCTCCACCGCGGCGGCGTCGGAGCGGCTCAGCTTGAGCCAGGCCTCCTGCACGGCGTCCTCCGCCTCGCTGAGCGAGCCCAGCATCCGGTAGGCCACCGCCCGCAGGCGTGGGCGGTGCTCCTCGAAGTGCTGCGCCAGAACGTCTTTCCCGCTCACTCGTCACATCCCCCTGTGGTGATCAGTCGGTTCAGAGACGGACGATAACCGAGCCTTCCAACCAACGGTAAAAGAACGGCAGTTGGGCCGCCGAACGGACGAGGCGATTCCGCGGTCGATCGGACAGCCGGGGATCGGTGGCCGGAGGAGAAGCAGAGGCGGAGTTCAGTGGAGCACCGGTATCCGCCGGGGCGCAGGATGCGCCTGCCGGCGGGTGGGTTCGCCGGGCGTCTCTTCGTGCAAGCCCTGCAGCGTGGGGCGGAGGCACGGCCGCGGCCTACCGGGATCACTCCGAGAGGAATCGGCGCAGGTCGATGATCTCGTAGCCGTCGGCCTGCGCGGCGTCGATGATCAGCGGGAGGGCGTCGGCGTCGAGGACGACGCCGTCGCCGTTGCTGCCGACGTGCATCTGGATGATCGCTCCGGGGGTGAGGGCGTCGACGGCCCGCCCGACCGCCTTCTCCACGCTCATGCCACCCCGGGGACCGAGGTAGCCGTTGGTGTCGGCGGTGAACTCGATGGCCGCGTAGCCCAGCTCGTTGACGTCGGCCACGGACTGCCGCGTGGTGGAGCTGTAGGGGAAACGGAAGAAGGGCAGGGGCTCGGCCCCGGACGCCTTCCGGATCGCCGCATCCGCGCGGCGCACTTCGTCCGCCCGCTCCGCCGTGCTGAGCTCGCCGAAGTAGGGATGGCTGTAGGAGTGGTTGCCGAGTCCGTGCGCGGCGCCGATGGCGCGCACCGCCGCCGGGTGGGCCTCCGCGAAGCCGCCGGTCGGGAAGAAGGTGGCGGGCAGCTTCCGCCGCCGCAGTTCGGCCAGCACGGTGTCGATCCCGGCTTCGTCCCACGCGGCGTTGAAGGTGAGCGCCACGACGTTGCGGGACGTGGGCAGGCGGCGGATCTCGCTGCCGAGCAGCGAGGCCGGCGGGCGCGGACCCGCGCGAGGGGCACCGGCGGCTGCCCGCGCCGTGCGCGGCGGGGCGGCGGCCGCGCCGGAGCAGGGTACGAGCCCCACGGCCAGCAGCGCCGCCAAGGCGGTACGTCGTCCCACCACCATGACCCCTCCCTCGGCCTCGGCGCCGCCGTCGCCGGCCCGACTCGACTCGACTATGCGATGACGGCGGCCGGAGCGCACGCAGCCCGTGCCGGGCACCTGGGTGAACTCGCCGATGAGGCCCGCGCAGGAGGAAGGCCGATGTGTGAGGGCGATGGGACGAGGCCGAAGTGACGAGGCCTATGTGACGAAGGCCGAAGCGACGAAGGCCGACAAGGGGCTGCCGCCGAGGGTGGCGGGGCGGCGACCGTTCAGGGACGCAGACGCAGGTGCGTCGTGAGGTGGTGTTGCAGCGGCTGACCCACCGCGGCCATGTCATGAACGACCGTCATCTCCCCGGCCCGGACGGTGTAGCGGCGCCGCGTGCCGGTGACCTCCTTGGCCAGCGGGGTCAGCGCCACGTCCTTCGTCTCGATCTCGATCTCCGCACCGGACACCTGCCCGACGTACGTCTCGACGATGCCGGTGGGGTGGGCGAGCACGACCTCCAAGGAGGCGTCGGGAGTCACCCGCCACCACCCCGCCTCGCGCCCCGCCGGGCGCACCGGGGCCCCGGAGCCGTCGATCAGCCACGCGCGCGCCTCGTAGCGAAGGAAGGGGCGCCCGTCGTGGCTGAAGGTGATCTCCTGCTCGTACCGGAAGTCCTTCTCGAGCGTCGGGTACTCGCCCTGCCCCCGGCCGTGCCAGCGCCCCAGCAGCGGCAGCACGGGCCGCAGCAGGGGATGCGGTTCGGGGCCCTCACCGAGGATGTGGCTGTCAGGGTAGGGATTCTCCTGCACCGACTCGAACATGCTCACCCTGCCTGTCTGCGGATCCCCCGGGATCCGCAGCCTAGCGCGCCCGCGGAGAACACGGTCCGCGCGAGCCCGCCCCGCCCCCGCTCAGGGGACGGGGCAGGCCGTTACGGCGCGGCGCGCCGCCGGGTCACCGGGCCGCCAGGGCGCCCGCGACCGAGGCCGGTACCGGCGCCAGACCGGCCGGCCGCGTGGTGAAGGTGCCCCGGCCCTGGGTCCGGCCGCGCAGCCGCGACGCGTAGCCGAACAGCTCGGCCAGCGGCACGGCTGCCGTGATCACCGCGGTCCCTGCCTCGGCCGTGGACCCGGAGACCCGGCCGCGGCGGGCAGCGAGATCACCCAGCACGCCCCCGACGCCGTCCTCCGGGACCGTCACCGTGACCTCCACGACCGACTCCAGGAGCTCGACGGCGCACTGGCGCAGCGCCTCGCGCAGTGCGAACCGGCCCGCCGCACGGAACGCCATCTCCGAGGAGTCCTTGGAGTGGGTCGCCCCGTCGGTGAGCGTGACCCGCAGCCCCGTCACCGGGAACCCGCCGAGCGGCCCCTCGGCCAGGGCGTCCCGGCAGCCGGCCTCCACGGCGCGCGCGTACTCCTGCGGCACGCGGCCGCCGACGACCGTCGACCGGAACGCGAAGGACGCCTCCTCCAGCGGTTCGACGTCGAGGACGACGTGCGCGAACTGGCCCGCACCCCCATCCTGCTTGACGTGCCGGTAGACCAGGCCGCTCACCCCGCGCACGACCGTCTCCCGGTAGGAGACCTGCGGCCGGCCGACGACGACCTCCACCCCGTGGCCGCTGCGGATCTTCTCCACCGCGACCTCCAGATGCAGTTCGCCCATCCCCGACAGCACGGTCTGACTGGTTTCGGCGTCCGACCGCACCACCAGCGACGGGTCCTCCTCGACGAGTCGCGCCAGAGCGGACGAAAGCCGGCCGGTGTCGCCGCTGCGACGGGCCTCGACCGCCACCGACACCACCGGTTCGGCCACCGAGGGCGGTTCGAGCACCAGCGGCGCCTCCGGCGTGCACAGGGTCGTGCCCGCCCGGGCGGCCTTCAGCCCGACCACGGCGACGATGTCACCGGCCACCGCCTCCTCCCGTTCCTCGTGCCGGTCGGCCTGGACCCGCAGGATCCGGCCGACCCGCTCCGTACGGCCCGTGGCCGCATCCAGGACGGTCGCACCCTTCCTCAGGGTGCCCGCGTAGACCCGCAGGTAGGTGAGCCGCCCGGTCGCCGTCGCCGTCACCTTGAAGGCGAGGGCCGCGAACGGCTCCGCCGGATCGGGGGCGCGCTCCTGCTCCGCGCCGTCCGCCATCCCCCGTACGGGCGGCATGTCGGCGGGCGACGGCAGGTACGCCAGGACGGCGTCGAGCAGCGGCTCGATCCCGCGGTTGCGGTAGGCCGAGCCGCACAGCACCACGACGCCGTCCCCACGGAGGGTCAGCTCCCGCAGGGCGCGGGCCAGGGTCTCCTCGGCCAGCGCCGACGTCGCGCAGAACTCCTCCAGGGCGTCGGCGTGCAGTTCCGCCACCGTCTCCTCCAGGAGCCGGCGCCGTCGCTGCGCCTCCTCGCGCAGCGGCCCGGGGACGGGCCCCTCCTCGTAGGTGTCGGCGCCGGCGTGCCAGCGCAGCGCGCGCATCCGCAGCAGGTCGACGACGCCGGTGAACGAGTCCTCCGATCCGATGGGCAGCTGGACCACCAGGGGGACGGCGCCGAGGCGGTCGCGGATCGACGCGACCGCCGTGTCGAGGTCGGCGCCCGCCCGGTCGAGCTTGTTGACGAACGCGATCCGCGGCACACCGTGCCGGTCCGCCTGCCGCCACACCGTCTCGCTCTGCGGCTCGACCCCGGCGACGGCGTCGAACACCGCGACCGCCCCGTCCAGCACCCGCAGGGAACGCTCGACCTCGTCGGAGAAGTCGACGTGTCCCGGGGTGTCGATCAGGTTGACGCGATGTCCGCCCCACGTGCAGCTGACGGCCGCGGCGAAGATGGTGATGCCGCGATCGCGTTCCTGGGCGTCGAAGTCGGTGACGGTCGTGCCGTTGTGCACCTCGCCCCGCTTGTGGATGGCGCCGGTCGCGAACAGGATGCGCTCGGTGATCGTGGTCTTGCCGGCGTCGACGTGGGCAAGGATGCCCAGATTGCGGACGGCGGCAGGGGAAGTGGTGGTGAAGGGTCGCCGGTTGGCGCGCATGGCCCGAGGCCTTTCGAGTGATGAGAGAAAGGGGCGGCGCGATTCCCCGGACGGCACCCTCGGTCCCGCGGGCAGCCGCAGCGACACCGCCGCCGGCCGGCGCGGAACAGGTCCGGGCAGGTGGCGTACGGGGAGCAACGGCAAGCGGACGGAACCTAAAGGTGCGTCACGGGCATACGGTGACGGCCGCGCAGCCGGCACCGCGCGCTGCGAGACACCGGGATCACGTCGTACCGGGACGGGGGAGCGAAGGCGGCGGTGCGGTGCATGCACATGGCGCGGCTCCCCTTCTCTTCACTCGGCATGAGGCGCGCGGTGCCCTGTCGGCAGCGCGCACGGCGAGTCTAGAGAAGCGGGTTGCTCGCCGTCACCGGATTATCCGGGGGTGGGCCATGTGGCTGCGCCACGAAGCGCGGTGCGGGGTGGCTGCGCCAGGGCGCTGAGCCACCGTGGGCCACCCGTCCGGCGGCGAAGACGGCCGTGGCCGACGAAGACACCCGGTGGGTCGGGGAACGGAGTGGGGGCCCCGACGGGAGGGCGCACGGCCGACTCCGGCGCCTCCTTCGCACGTGCGCTTCCGCCTTGCGATCGTCGTGAAGGCCGTGGTGGACGCCGGGATGACCTAACTCCACTTGAATGGGCGGTAGTTGTCAGCCGGTCAAGGAGTCGTCGGGGGCCGTCACGGCGATCGCCGGTCGGCGCGCCGTCCGACGGTGACCACGGTGACGTGTACGGTGAGTGACCACCTGCTACTGAAAGTGATCGCCCCGACGTCGCTGGGAGTCGCCATGTCCATGTTGCTGATCAGAGGGTCGTTCCGCGTCAACGGCGGTTCCAAGCCGGACGGCGACACCATCCCGTTCATCCCGGACAACGTGGAGGACTGGAAGCTCGTGCCGGGGTGCACCGGGATCCGGCCCAAGGCGGACGGCCGTGCCGGCGTGCGTCTGGAAGGCGTCGACACGCTGGAGACCCACTACACCAACGGCAGCTACGGACCGGAGCGGCACCAGCCGCTGAAGCTCGCGCACAAGGCCGCCGACGCGTTGCTGAACTGGCTCGGCTTCATCAGCATCGAGCGGCACTCGGACGAGTGCGTGACCACCACCCCCGACAGCGTTCCGGGCTTCATCCTCACCCGTGGCGCCGACGCCTACGGCCGCTGTGTGGCCCTGGTCGGCCGCCGGACCCCGCCCGCGTACAGCGGCTACGAGATCGGCGTCGGCGAGGATCTGCTGAAGAAGACCGTCAACCACCACCTCCTCTCGAACGGCCTGGCCTACCCGGCCTTCTACGCCGGCCTGCCCGCCCACCTGCGCGAAGTCCTCAAGGCCGCAGCCCTGTCGGCGCGGGCCGCCTCCAAGGGAGTGTGGGCCGAGGACGTGACCGTCAAGGGTGCGAAGATCACCGACATCTCCTCGATCACGGACGATGCGGTGATCCTCCCCAAGCTGTTCCGCCGGCTGAAGGACTACCTGGACTTCGACCCCGCCTACGCGTCCCTGGCCGGATTCCCCGCCTTCCTGGCGGGCGCCGCCGACCAGTTCCGCATCCTTCCGGACGACGACCTCATCACCGGCCTGCACCGCGTGGTGGAGATCACCAACGGCCACACCCTGCGGATGACGCACCCCTGCGAAGAGATCCTCTTCGACGAGAAGTGAGGGCGCACGAGTAGCCCCGGCCACGGCTCGTGCCGTGCCCCCCGGAAAACTCCCTCAGCAACGGGCGCCGAGTGGATCCTGGAGCGGCGCACGGCATGATGTGGGCGTGATCACCATTCATCTGAAGTACGAGATCGACCCCGACAGGCTCGAGGACTTCGAGGAGTACGGGCGGCGCTGGGTCAAGCTCGTCAACGGCTTCGGCGGTACCCATCACGGCTACTTCCTGCCGAGTGAGGGCGACAGCGACATCGCCTACGCCCTCTTCTCCTTCCCCAGCTTCGCCGCCTACGAGCAGTACCGCACGGACAGCATGTCGGATCCGGAATGCCAGGCTGCGTTCGAGCTCGCCCGTCGCACCCGGTGCATCAAGCGGTACGAACGCCGCTTCCTCCGGCCGCTCGACACCACCCCCTAGGCAGGGCTCACCCGAACCGTCGTCAGGGCTGATGCGTCGTCGGCAACCGGAGTACCAGTCGGGCGCCTCGTGCGGAGTCCTCGGCCGTCAGCGTTCCGCCGTGGTGAGTGCTCAGGTCGCGGGCGATGGCGAGGCCCAGCCCGGCTCCGCCGTGGTCACGGCTGCGCGAGTCGTCGAGGCGGGTGAAGCGCTCGAAGATCCGCTCCCGGTCGGCCGCGGGGACGCCGGGCCCGTCGTCGGCGACCTCCAGCACGGCGACGCGCTGCCGTGGACCGCCCGTGGCCCGCAGGGTGACGTCCACGCGCCGGTCGGCGTAGCGCTGTGCGTTGTCGACGAGGTTGGTGACGACGCGGCCCAGCCACAGTGCGTTCGCGGTGACCTCGACACCGGGGTCGAGCCGCACGCGCACGGGGACCCGGTCACCGAGGCGGGTGTCCACCACCTCGCGTACCAGGGCGGTGAGGTCCAGCGGCTGGGCCGTCACCGGCTGGGCCGCGTCGATGCGGGCGAGCAGCAGCAGGTCGGCAGCGAGGTGCTGAAGGCGTTCGATGTCCTCGAGGGCCCCGCCGATCAGCTCGGGCCACAGTTCCGGGTCCCGGACGGCGAGGGCGACCTCCAACTGCGTGCGCAGGACGGTGATGGGGCTGCGCAGTTCATGGGAGGCGTCGGCGATGAACTGCCGCTGGCGCATGCCCGACGCCTCCAGCCGGTCCAGGGTGGCGTTCATGGTCTCGGCGAGGCGGGCGACCTCGTCGCGGGTGGCCGGCACCGGCACCCGGCGGTGCAGGTCGCGGTCGGAGATCGCGGCGACCTCGGCGCGGATCTCCTCCACCGGCCTCAGCGCGTGGCCGGTGACCCGCCAGGTCACGAGGGCGACGGTGGCCAGCAGCAGGGGCATGCCGATGACGAGGGCGGCGGTGGTGGTGTCGTCGGCCGCGTCCACCTCACGCAGCGAGGCACCGGCGTAGACGGTGGCCATGCCGTCCGGCGTGTCGGTGATGACCTGGACGACCCGCTGGCGGTGCTCGCCGTCGAGCGGGCGGACGTTCCAGGTGTGGGAGCGGGCCGCGGGCGCCCCCGGGCCGGCCGGCGGGAGGGCGGGCACGCCGGGCAGGTTCGGGCTGGCGAACAGGATGCGCCCGTCGGCGCTCACCACCTGGACGAACTCGACCCCGCGGGCCGGCAGACGGGCACGGCCCAGCTTCCCGGTGGCGGCGAGCTGGGCCACGGTCTCGGCCTGCCGCCGGGCGTCCTTCTCCGCGTTGTGGAGCAGGTTGGCCTCCAGCAGTCCGAGCAGCGCGAACGAGGCGAGGGCCAGGGCGGCAGCCACCACGACGCTCGCACCCACGGTGGCCCGCGCCCGCACGGTGGTGGGCCACATCCGGCGCAGAGCCGGCCACCGGTGGAGGGCCGCGCCGGCGAGCGCCCCGAAGGCGGCGCCGGTACGACGGTGGAGGCGGACGCGCTCAGCCACCGTCGGCCGCCAGCCGGTACCCGGCGCCGCGTACGGTCTCCAGCGCGGCGCGGCCGAACGGGGCGTCGATCTTGCGGCGAACGGCGCTGACGTGGACCTCGACCACATTGGGATCGCCGTCGAAGGCGCTGTCCCACACCTGCTCCAGGATGTCCCGTTTGGGCACCACCTCGCCCGAGCGCCGGGCCAGGTACTCCAGGACCGCGAACTCCCGTGCGGTCAGCCGGATCTCCGTTCCGCCGCGGGAGCAGGAGTGCCGGGCGGGGTCGAGCAGCAGGTCGCCGAACTGCAACACCTGGGGGCGACGGCGGCCCGTACGGCGTCCGAGCGCGCGCAGCCGGGCGACCAGGACGAGATAGGAGAACGGCTTGGACAGGAAGTCGTCGGCGCCGGTGTCCAGGGCCTCCGCCTCGTCGTACTCGCCGTCCTTCGCCGTGAGCATCAGTATCCCCGACTCGTTGCCGGCCGCGCGCAGCTTCGCGCAGAGCCGGTAGCCGTTCAGACCGGGCAGCATGATGTCGAGCACGATGAGGTCGTAGTCGTGCTCGGTGGCCATCCACAGGCCCTGGGGCCCGTCGAGGGCCACGTCCACCGAGAAGCCCTCCGACTGCAGCCCTCGCTGCAGGGCCACCGCCAGTCGCCGTTCGTCCTCCACCACCAGTACGCGCATGCCCGACAGCATCTCAGGACCACTGCACGGTCGGCTGAAGAGGTCTTCAGGTGGCTTCAGCGGGGCTTCAGGTTCCGCTCAGCATGCTCTGCAATGAGCCGAGCACAACGCCCGGTTGTCCTGAGGAGTGCCTGTATGTCTGATTCTGTCCCGCCGACCGAGCAGCCCGAGAAGAGCCCCGAGGCCGGATCCCCCAAGCGCGCGGCCCTGGGCCGCCTGGTACCCCGCGGCAAGCGCGCCCGCTGGGTGGCGGCCGGCGCGGCCGTGGTGGTCGTGGGCGGTGGACTGGCGGTGGTGGCCGTGGCCGACCACCACCACGACCACCAGCGCGCGGACCGGGGCCCGCACATCGTCTGGGCCGAACCCGGCGACAAGGGCGGCTTCAAGCGCGGGCCCCAGGCTGCGGAACCGCCCCACGACCGCAAGCAGGCAGACCGCCCCGGTCAGATGGGGCCCAAGCTGCGCGAGGAGCTCGGCGGGCCCGCCGGACCCGGCGAGCCGGGGGGACTGCGCAAGGCGGCGCCCGCGCCCCTGCCCTCCCTGGCCATCGGAGATGCCGCCGATAAGGCTGCCGCCGCGGTGACGGGCGGGAAAGTGGAGAGCCTGCGCGTGGTCGGGCAGGAGGGCGGTGGCAGTGCCTGGCTGGCCGTGGTCCTCGGACCGGACGGTGTCCGGCACGCGGTCACCGTGTCCGGCACGGACGGCACGGTCACCAGTAACACCGCCATCGGCCGGTAGCCGCACGGGCCACGGGGCGGCGGTGCGGCGGCGGTGCGGCGGGGCCAGGGGCGGCGGTGCGGCGGGACGGCGTGCGGCCCGGCGCCTACGGCGTCATGGCCCCGCCCCCGATGCCCGGCGCCCCGCCGAGCTGCCCCTGCCACCACTCCTCCCCCGAGGTGCCCGGCGACGCTAACCCGAGGTGCCAGGCGACGCTGCGCCCGTCCGCGTCGGAGGGGTGGGCTGCGCAGAGCCCTGGAGGGCCAGCGCCGTCAGCACGACCAGTGAGTTCGTCCAGCCCAGTGGCGCGACCGAGGACGGCAGACCGGCTCCGTTCACGGTTTCGGGCAGCTCCCCCAGACCGTTCCGCTTGGACAGCACCCAGTCGAGCACCCTGCCGGCCTTCGCCTGCTCACCCGTACCCGCCCAGGCGAGGGCGAAGAAGGAGGTGCTGGCCGTCCAGGCGTACGATCCCCAGCTGAAAGCGGGGTCGTTGCCGGGCGAGACGCCGCCGTTGGGCAGCAGCAGCGCCCGGTAGGTGGAGTCCAGCGCCTCGCCGAGACCGGGCGGGGCCGCGTTGAACGGAGGGGCCATGAACGCCACCGCGCTGTCCCGGCCGTGCTTGCCGTCGACGGTCCGCTGGTACCCCAGCGGGGCGAAGGCGGCGGCGATCCCGGCGGACAGCCGCCGCGCCGCGTCGGCCCAGCGCTCCGCGTCCCCGTCCGCGCCCAGCCGGGCGGCCAGGTCGGCCGAGGCGTTGAGTCCGGCCAGCAGGGGAGCGGCGGTACCGATGTTCGCGGTCGTCGTGTCCAGCTCCCAGTAGTCCGGTGACGCCGGAGGCAGTCCGTCCGGCCCGAGGGACCGCGCGGCGTGGTCGGCCGCCTTCCGTACCATCGGGTAGAGCTCGCGCAGCCGTTGGTTCCGCTCTGCGGAAGGCGCCGCCTGGTACCACTGCCACGTGGCCCAGGGCACCCAGCCGTTGCCGTCCAGCTGCCACTTCCGCCCGTCCGGCGGTCCGCTGCCGTCCAGCTTGGTACGGGCCTCCCACGTACCGTCGGCCCGCTGGGTACGGGCGTCGTAGCCCAGGATCCGGTACGCCTCCTCGTCGTGCCCGGTGGCGGCGAACGCGGCCGCGGCGAAGGCGCCGTCCCGGGGCCAGGAGTACTCCCAGGGCGGCGACCACCCCGCGGCGAACGCGCCGTTGGGCTTCAGCAGCGCCCGCATCGACAGCAGGGAGCGCTGCGCCGCGTCCCGGTGCCGGGCGGTCGCGCCCGGCACCCGGCCCGCGGCCAGCCACGCGCGGCTCTCCTCGGCCTGCGCCAGCGCGCCCGGGTCGTCCGCCGCGACCACGACCGACGCCGAGGCCCCGTCGGGCAGGTACCGCAACCGGCCGGAGGGCAGGCGCAGCACGTTGCTCCCCTCCATGTAGGAGGCGCCCACGGCGAAGGAGGGCAGGACCGCCTCGGTATCGCCGACCCGGTTGGCCAGCAGGCCCGACGTACGGGCTGCGAGTGCGGAAGCGGGTACGTAGCAGGGTTCGGTCTCCCCGCAGCGCTCACTGCCGGCGGGATTGACGTGGAAGGCCAGCCGGGAGTCGTCGGCGTGCCAGCCACCCCAGTACGCCCGGTCGTAGTTCCAGCTGGCCGGCGAGCCGGGCACGGCCTGGCGCGTGCCGTACCAGGCGACCGGCCCCTTCTCCGCGGTGGTCGCCTGCACGAACAGGTAGTAGGTGGCGCCCGCGGTGACGGAGGCGCTGACCGGGAACTCGACCCAGCCGGCCCCGGCACCACCCAGGGCGGCGAGGTCCAGGGTCTTCGAGGCGATCACCGACCCCGCGTCCGCGCGCACCCGGCGGACCTGGGCGGTCACGGTGCCCGTCGACGCGCCGCTGCCCAGCCAGACGCTCACCCGGGAGAGCCGGGTGCCGTCCACCGTGAACGCCTGGGCCGCCGCGTTGTTCGTGGACTTCACGCTGAACAGCGCGGTCTCGTGGCGGACCTGCCCCTCGTACGGCACGGCGCCGGCGGTGTCCGGCAGCGCGGCGGGAACACCGGTCAGTGCCAACGAGAGCAGGGCGGGCAGGGTCCTCGCGAACGCCATGCGGATCAGGCCCTTCCAGTGAGACGGGCGCGCGGGGCGGGAAGTGCCGGGGCGCCGAATGCTGGACCCACCATGCAGGCATCCGGACGGGCGGGTGGGGGAGTCGGGTCGTGTGCCACCGGATGGGGCCGTATCGACATCCGATCGTGTGACGGAAACAGTGGCGTCGGCCGAGGCCGTGATCGAGGGTCTCACCGGGGCGCGCGGGGCTCCTCGGGCAGGTTCACGCAACCGTCGGCGGGGGCCGGGCCGGCCGGGGAGGCCGTTGAGCCGGGGGCGTGCGCGGGCGGACTGGGGCGCGCAGCGAAGCGGATGCGCTTCCTTTCGAAGATTTCCGGAGACCGGCTTGCACGATCGGGTTCGTTTTCCGATGGGGTGGTGAGTGGGAGCGCTTGGCGCTCCGCGGCTGCTGGTCCGGGGGCAGGCATGCCGCTTGCACACTCCACTTGGAAGGTTTCCACCGACGTGAATGTTGCCGAGATGGTCCCCCTCGCGCCGTTAGTCGCCACCGCGGTCCGTTTGCCCGTCATCCGTATCCGTGACGTCCCCGCCGCCCCGGCGCGCGGCGGCGAACAGCTGTGGGGGAGCGTATGAGTGACGGCGAATTCGATCCATCGGGGGACCAGGCGGTCTCCAGCGAGCTGGCCGGCGTCCTGCCGGTGGAGTTCACCGCTTTCCACTCCCAGCAGCATCGCGCCTACCTGCGCTATGCCCACCTGCAGCTCGGGAACCCCAAGGACGCCGAAGAGGTCGTCGACGACGTGTTCACCTTCCTACTGAAGGTGTGGCGCCAGGCGCTGAAGGAGGCGAGCCTCCACGGCTTCGCCTGGGCGGTGCTGCGCGAGCACGTCGAGAGGAGACTGGCTGTTCTGGGCCGGCAGGTGGCGATGGTGGAGACCGCGTGGTTCGCCGCGCTGCGCCGTTCCTCCAGAGAACGGCTGGAGTTGCTGGAGTCGAAGCTCGGGCTGTACGCGGCCATCGCAGGCCTGTCCGAGCGGCAGTACGACGTGGTGTTGCTGGCCTTCCTCCTGGGCAACGACTCCGACACGGTCGCCCGGATGATGGGGATCACCCCCGCGACGGTCCGCTCGCACATCCGCGGCGCACGCCGAACCCTGTCCCGCAAGCTCGGGGTGGACTGGATCCCCGGAGAGGAGAAGGACCAGTGAGCGACATGCCCTGCAACCGAGACATGCCGCTGTGTGAACTGGACGCGGCCCTGGAGGACGCGACGGTGCTCGCGGAGGAGTACGCCGGATACGACGAGGGCGCCGCCCGGCGCCGGATCGCCCGCCGGATCGTCGCCGACCGCGCCCGCTCGGCGAGGGGAACCACCTGCGGCGCAGCCGTACCTGCGCGGCGGCAGGCGGGCGGGTCCGCAGCGACCGACGACCTGGTCCTGGACGCCGCCTGCCATGTACGGGCCGCCCGCGGCCTGGACGACCTCACCTGGTCGCTCGTGGAGAGCCGGTCCTTCGCCGAACTCGCCCTGGACGCCGACTCCTGGCCCCACGGTGTGGATTCGGCGCTGCTGTTCGGCTGTCTGCTCCACCTGGCCGACCGGATGGAGGGCGCGCAGTTCTGGTTCCAGTACGCGGCGGGCGCGGGCTCGCAGACCGCCGCCCGCTGCCTCTACCTCCACCACCTGTCCCGCGCCGAGGTCGCGACCGCCCGCTACTGGAAACGTCAGGCCATGACGCTGCCCCCCGACGAGCACCTGCCGCCTCTGCCGCCGATCCCGGAACGCCTCGAAGAAGCCCTCGGGGCCTCGGTCATCTGGACGTCCCCGCCCATCACCACCCAGGACCTCACCGCTCTCACCGGCGGCCCGGGCGGCGCCGGGCGCCCGCCGCTGCGCCTCCCCGCGCGACTGCGCCAGGCCCTCATGGCGCGACCCCGCAGGGAACACCCCGACCTGGGGGAGGTCTTCACCCCCGGTCCGCAGGTCGCGGTCGCCGTCGCGCAGAACGCACGGCTCAACCCGCTGTACCTGACGGACGAGGCGAAAGCATGGGCCCTCGAAGCGCTCAAGCAGCCTCACCTGACGCACGCCGCCCGCAAGTCGCCCGAAGGACGTCCGGCGCCCGCCGCGCTGGAATCCGTCCACCAGGCACTGCGCGTCCTGGAGGTCATCAACCGCTACTCGGGCGGTGTGAACCTGACGCAGATCGCCCGCGAGACCCGACTGCCGCAACTGGTCCTCGCCCGGGCCGTGGAGCAGCTGATCCGTGCCAACCTCGCCACACCGATCGGACCGGACGCGTACGTCGCCGGCAACGCGCTCCTGCCGGCCGAATCGGCGAACGGAGAGGGACGCGGGCACCTGCGCGAAACCCTCGCGTGGGTGAGAGACGCGGTCGGCGCCGCCGTCTACATCGCCCGCTACACCGACGGCGAGGTCTCCATCACCCAGTACGCCGACGGCCCTGCCACACCGGTCGTCGACGAATGGATCGACTTCCGCGCCGCCGCCCACGCCTCCGCGGTGGGCAAGGCGCTGCTGACCCAGCTCGACTACGACGACCGGAAGGACCACCTGGCCCGCCACCGGCTCACCCGCTTCACCACCCACACCCTGACCAGCCAGCAGTCCCTCTTCCACCAGCTCGACACCCGCCCGCCCAACGCCCCGCTCCTCGACCTCCAGGAGTACGCGCTCGGCACGGTGTGCGCGGCGGTGCCGATCACCGCGGGCTCGAACCCGGAATGCTTGGCGCTGTCCATCCCCGTCCCCGACCCCGGCCGGTTGAAGCAGGCCGCCCGGATCCTGCAGAGCGAGGCGGCCGCGGTCTTACTCGCTCTGATCGTCGCAGGCAGTACCCGACCCAGGGCACGCACGCCGGAGAACACGATCCTGTCCATCACCGCCTAGACCGGCCGGCCCCGCTCCGGCAGCCGCCCCGAAAGTCCGTTCGCGATGACCAGGCCCGCCGGGCGTGCCCTCTGCGCCCGGCGGGCCTGGTCGGGGGCGTCTGCCCGGGAGGGGACGCGCAAGGTGTGCCCGGGCCCGAGCGTCGGCCCGGCTCGAACCGGCCCGATGGCCGACTCAGGGGGCGATCGGCAGTTGTCGCTTGTGCTCGGTGAGCCGGTAACGGCGGACGATGGCCCCGAGGGCGGCCTCCTCGACCGGCTTCCCCTCGAGGAAGTCGTCGATGTCCTCGTAGGTGACGCCGAGCGCATCCTCGTCGGGCAGGCCCGGCTTCAGCGTCTCCAGATCCGCGGTCGGCGTCTTGTGAACGAGCGTGGACGGCGCGCCCAGAGCCTGCGCCAGGGCCCGTACGCGCCGCTTCGTGAGGCCCGTGAGCGGCACCACATCGGCCGCGCCGTCGCCGAACTTGGTGAAGAAGCCGGAGACCGCCTCGGCGGCGTGGTCGGTGCCCACCACCAGACCCTCGTGCGCGCCCGCCACCGCGTACTGGGCGATCATGCGCTGCCGAGCCTTGATGTTGCCGTGCACGAAGTCCTGGTGATGCGCGTCACGGAACACCGTTCCACCGGCCAGCACCGCGTCCAGCGCGCCGTCGCTGGCGGATTTCACATCGACCGTCAGGACCCGGTCGGGCCGGATGAACTCCAGCGCCAGCTGTGCGTCCTTCTCGTCGGCCTGGGCGCCGTACGGGAGCCTCATCGCGAAGAACGTCGCGTCCTGCCCGGCGGCCCGCACGCGCTCGACCGCGAGCTGGCACAGCCGACCCGCGGTCGTGGAGTCCACGCCGCCGCTGATGCCCAGGACCAGCGAGCGCAGCCCCGTGGAGGTCAGCCGGCCGGCGAGGAAGGCCACCCGGCGCTCGATCTCCTGCTGTACGTCGAAGGACGCGCTCACTTGGAGATCCCGGGCGATCTCCTGCTGCAGGGATATGGACGCCAGGTCGGTCACAGCTGCTCCTCGGTCGGGCGCGATGGGATCGGCACGGGCCGCGGGGCCGGGGCCACGGGCGCGTACAGGGACGGAAGCACTCTAGAGGAAGCCTCCGAAGCCCTGATCAGGGCATGTGGGTAAAGAGGTGGGGAGGCGGGCGGGACGGCGCCGACGGCCGTCAGCCCTCCTGAGAGCCGCAGACCTGCTCAGCCGGAAGCACTCGGCAGGTCCTCCTGCCACGGCTACTGCCAGAGGTCGGCTCCGTCGCGCCCGCTCGGGTCCCTCATCAGAAGGTCTTCGTGCAGCCCCGTGAGGGGCCGGCCGGTCGAAGTGCCGTCCTCGCCCGACTCCATGACGACCCAGCCGACGTCGACACCCGAGACGTTCACATCGCCGCCCGAGTCGAGTTCGTCGACCGTCGCGAAAACCGACTCGTACGCGACGGCGCGAGCGAAACGAACGAGGTCGTTCCTGTTCGCCCCAGCGGCAAGGAGCCGCTGCGCAGCCGGAAGCTGGTCGAACGCGCCGGGATCCTCCCATCCGTCGATCGGGTCGCGCCACAGGCTTCGCAGCAGCAGGAAGCGTGCGAGATGCGGTCGGTTCTCGAGGATCTCGGACCTCGCCAGGTCGACGGCATCGGCCGCTCCGAGTGCATCGAACCGGCCACGCAGCGACTGGGCGGCCGCCCTTCGGGGCGCGTCCAGAGTGTTGAGCCAAGCCTGCCACTCGGATGGGTCGTGGTTCACCGTCACAGCATGCCCGAAGGCCGTCGGTCCGTGTCCGGCCGGCTGTCACCCCTCGGTGAGGAGATGGGGCAGGACACGCATGTCGTGGAAGACGATGGTGTCGGCTCCTTCGAGCCGCTCGGCCGGGGTCAGCGCCCGCGTCGCCGACGCTCGCATGCCGGCGGCGCGGGCGGCCTGGACCCCCGGCAGGCTGTCCTCGACCACCACGCTTACTGCGGGGTCGACACCCATCTGCCGTGAGGCGTGCGGGAACCAGTGCGGGGCCGGCTTCCGCGAGCCACGACGTCACCCGATGGCGGCCAGGCGGCGCCGGATCTCCTCCTCCGAGATGTCCTCCATGTGGGTCAGGAAGACCCACATGTGGCCCGAAGGGTCTCGGAGGATGACGGTGCGGTCGCCGTGGAACGTGTCCGTCGGCGGCTGGAGGATCTCGGCACCGGCGGCCTCCGCGCGCTTCGCCAGGCTGTCGACGTCCGGCACGAAGACATGCAGCGTCACCGAGGTTCCTCCGCCGAGGGCGGCCGGCGCGGCGAAGGAGTCGGCCTCCGCCCCGTCCGTGCCGGCATCGCCCAGCATCAGGACCGACCGTCCGATGCTGATCTCGGCGTGCAGGACGCCGCCACCCGGAGCGTCGAGCCTGAAGTCCTCGCGGGCGCCGAACGCCCGCTGGTAGAAAGCGATCGCCGCAGGGGCGTCGTCGACCATGATGTGCGGGATCACGGCGTAGCGGTAGCGGTCGGGGATCTCGGAGAGGGCAGTGCGCTCGGTCATGACGAACCTCCTGGAAAAGCACCGCCGGTGGGTTCCTGCGGCTCTGGAACGAACGTAGAACCTCAGGTTTGGTCGAGGTCAAGCGTCGAAGGTCAAGCGTCGGTGTCGCCCGGCGGGCGCCGGTCGGCGACCAGGCGGTGCAGGGGTGCTTCCATGCAGTTCGCCGACCGCGCCCCCCGACGCCCTACTTGTGGGTAACTTGGGCGGTCCAGAAGAGCTGAGGGTAGGAGCAGGGCGCATGGCAGACCACGACCTGACCGGCTTCGCGCAGAGCACGTTCACCCACGACGGTGCCACCCGCCGGCTACTGCGCCGTGGCACGGGTCCCGCAGTGATCATCATGGCGGAGATCCCCGGCGTCACCCCCAAGGTCCTCGGCTTCGCCGAACAGGTGGCCGCGTCCGGCTGTACGGCCGTACTCCCGGTGCTCTTCGGTGAGCCCGGACGCGACACGGACCCCGCCGCCGCCGGCTGGCCGAGCGTCGGCCGCTCCTTCGCCTCGTCGCTGTGGCAGGTCTGCGTGAGCCGGGAGTTCACGCTGCTGGCCACGGGGCGGAGTTCCCGCGTCGTACGGTGGCTGCGCGCTCTGGCCGCCGCCGAACACGAGCGCTGCGGCGGCCCCGGGGTCGGCGCCGTCGGCATGTGCCTGACCGGCGGATTCGCCCTGGCCATGGCCACGGACGAACGTCTCGTGGCTCCCGTCCTGTCCCAGCCGTCGCTGCCGCTGGCCTGTACCCGAAGTCGCGCGGGCGCCATGGACATCAGCCCCGGGGAGCTCGCGGTCGTCCGTCGACGCTGCGAGCGCGACGGGCTCCAGGTCCTGGGGCTGCGCTTCCAAGGTGACCGGCTCGTACCCGGCGACCGGTTCGCGTACCTGCGGCGCGAGCTCGGCGACGCCTTCGTCGCCGTCGAGCTGGACGCCGCCGCGGCGAACCCGGCGAGCCCCCTCGCGCCCCACTCCGTTCTGACGGAGCATCTCATCGACGAACCCGGGCAGCCCACACGGCAGGCGCTCGACACGGTCCTCGACCTGTTCCGCACCCGGCTCCTCGGAGAGGAGCCGTCCGCGTCCGCGTGAGCGGCCGGTGGCGCGGCTGCCGGAGGAATGGCCCCCACGTCGGCCGTGCCCTTCTTCATCTCGTCAGGGCGGGCCCGACGGCACCTGACGGTGAGACGGGTCAGGGGACTGCCGGCTCGCGCACTGTGCGCCCGTTGGGGCGCGGCTGGTGGGCGCGTTGCGTTGGCCGGTGGAGAAGCAAGTGGCAATCTGGGGCATATCGCCACAGTCCGCACGTTCACGGACTCTCTGCAGGGGCGACCGCGACCGGTCGTGGGCGTCGTGGGCGCCGTGGGCGTCGTCGTGGGCACGGTGGGCGCCGAGGTGGTCGACGGCCGGCCCGGCCCTGCACGAGAGCAAGGAAGCTCATGCCGCATACCGATCTCTCCACAGTCGAAACGGATGTCAGGGCCTGGTTCGACCAGTACGTGAGCACGTTCATCGGCCTGGCCGCGGGCGGTCGTACCGACCCGGCGCCGCTGCTCGACTACTTCTCCGTACCGATCACCATGACCACGGACGCCGCCCATGTGGTGCTCGCCTCCGAGGCGGCCCTCGCCGCGGGCCTCGCCCACGAGCTGCAGACCCTGCGGGACGCGGGCTACGGCGGCAGCACGGCGCTCGACCCCGAAGTCCGCGCCCTGAACGAGCGGTCCGCGCTGATCGAGGTGACCTGGGCGCGCAACGACAGCAGCGGCCGAGAGTTCCAGCGCGTACGCGTGCTGTACCTCGCGGCCAGGACGGTCGCCGGGTGGAGGACCACGGCCTCCGCGATCCTCTCCCCCTGACCGGGAGCCCACCGCCCACCGGGCGGCCGCCACCTCGCGCGCGAGGGCTCCTTCGCAACGGCGCGCCGCGGGCGGGTCGTTGCGCACCCACTGCCGTGTCTCCCACCCGCGACACTCAGGTGGTTTATATATGTCGGTCACCGACGTATGGTGGAGACCTGAAGATCCTTCCCGGCGGCAGCTGCACCTGCCTGCGGCCGGAGATTCGCTGCGACGGAGATGGAGTGCTCATGGCCACCAGGAAGAACCTCACCGCGAACCGGGAATCCCTCCTCCACAAGGTCCGCTACGCCGCGAGCCGCCCGCACCGCATCGCCCCGTACCTGAAGCGGGCCGCCCGTGACCGGTGGCTGGCCTTCAAGCACCCGGACCACGTGAGCTACTACCGGGCCGTGATGGCCTCGGACACGCGCCGCAACCCCGAGGCCGCCGTCGGCAGCCAGACCCACGAGCGCTGGCTCGCGCTGGGGCGGATGCAGTTCGACTACCTCATCGCGCACGGCCTGAAGCCCGACGCGCGCATGCTGGACATCGGCTGCGGAAATCTCCGCGCCGGCTGGCGCTTCATCGACTACCTCGAACCGGGCCACTACTACGGCATCGACATCTCGCCCGACATCCTCATCGCCGCGAAGCAGACCCTGACCGACCGGGGGCTGCAGGCCAAGGTCCCGCACCTGACCATCACCAAGAACCTGAAGCTCGACTTCCTCCCCGACGACTACTTCGACGTGGTCCACGCCCACAGCGTGTTCTCGCACTCGCCGATCGACGTCATCGACGAGTGCCTCGCCCACGTGGGTCGCGTCCTGGCTCCCGGGGGCTACTTCGACTTCACCTTCGACCGCACCACCGGCACCGAACACCACGTGCTGCGCGAGGACTTCTACTACCGCACCCAGACCCTCGTCGACCTCGCCGCGAAGCACGGGCTGGCCGCGCGCTTCATGGACGACTGGGAGGAACTCGGCCACGGCCAGTCCAAGATCCGCGTCGGGGTCGGCGTCGGCGTCCACGGGCACGGCGCCTGACCGCCCCGCGACGAGGACCGCGTCCCGGCGCCCGCCGCGCCTGGGCGTGGTCCCCCGCGGCCCCGGTTCAGGCGCGCCCGGCCGTGTCGGAGCTCCTGCGGTGCCACAGACGCATGGCCAGGGCCGTGCACGCGAGCAACGCGAGGCATGGGAGCGCGGTGTCCTCGCCCACCACACCGGCGAAGTGGCCGGTGACGAGGAACGGTGCGGCGGCCAGGGCGAATCGGCCTGTGGTGTGGACACCGGACAGGGCGGGCCGGCCCGCCAGGGCCAGCGCTGCGGCCACGGTCACGGTGAAGCGCCACACCACGATCATGCCGAGCCCGTCCGCATCGAGCAGGGCGAGGATCACCACGGCCAGCGGAGTCCAGATCAGGAGCGCGACGAGACCCGCGGCGCTCCTGATCCGGCCCGGTGGGCGCAGGTCCGGAGGGCAGACCAGGGGGAGGGCGGCGACGACCAGGGGCGGTGCCAGGTAGGCCGCGTGCTCCAGCGGCATGTCGAGGGCGCCCGGCAGCACCGCGACGAGCAGGCAGGCCGCGGTTCCCCCCGCTCCGGCGAAGGCGCACCGCGCGCCTGCGGCGAAGCGTCCACTCAGGGCCACGACGGCGCCGATGAGGGTGAGCAGATGGCAGCCGTTGATCGCGTAGCCGAGGGGATCTGCGAAGTCGGGTTGTCCCGTGACGTACGCGAGGTTGACCGTCGAGGCCAGGAGGAAGGCGGCGTGCGCGCCCGTCGCGGCCAGTGCGAACGGCGCCGCGGCCGCGAAGAGGCGCCCGCCGCGGTGCGCGGACCCCACCCGCAGGCGAAGGCGCAGCGCGTGCGCCACGATGTCGCCGGCTTCCCGCAGGCGGGCGAGCGGCCCGGCGCCCTCGGTCGCCTCCCGGTAGGCCTCGGCTATCTCGTCGCCGAAGGCGCGGCGGAAATCGGCCGGATACAGGCCCAGCAGGCGAGGGTTCACGCCGTGGCCGTCTCGCCGGAGACGCCCAGGCGGCGCGCGGCCTCGCGCGCGGTGGCGGCGATCCGCTCCGCCTCGGCTGCCAGGCTCTGGCGGCCGGTGGTCGTGAGGCTGTAGGTGCGCCGCAGGCGACTGTCGACGATCTGCTCTTCGTGGACTTCGATCAGCCCCTGACCCAGGAGGCGTTCCAGGGCCCCGTACAGAGTGCCCGTCCGCATCGTGACGCGGCCGCCCGAGATGAGCTCCACCTCGCGCGCGATCGCGTACCCGTGGCGGGGCTCGTCCGCGAGGGCGGTCAGGAGGAGGAGGGTCGGTTCCTGCATCGCGCGATCACTCATGCCTGCATGGTAAGTCACTCACCGGCATATGTCGTTGCCTGTCCTCCCTCCAGGGGAGGGGTCCGTCGGCAGGGCTTGGTGCGGACGCCTCTTGGCCCGTGGCCCCCGCTTCACGAGATGGCGTACCACTGACTGGCCCAGCCCGTGTTGATGGTGCTCGTGGACTGCTCGGCGAGGTTCACGGTGGCCGGCAGGGAGGTCTGGCCGGTCAGGACGGTGCTGTACCGGAGCTGCGGCGGCGTCAGGCCGGCGTTGACCGAGATGCCGGCGCCGGTGGACTTCAGGGTGAGGAGGTTCGTGGCCCAGTTCCCGTTGAGCAGGAGAGCGATGAAGTAGGTCCCGGGGGCGGCGGTGAACGGCTTGCCGAGGGCCAGCGGCTTGGCGATCGCGTCGGTCATCAGCTGGGAGGAGATGTCCGGCGTGGCCGCGACGAGCTTGCCGTGGGCGTCGTACACGCCGAGGTAGCAGTTGGCGAGCTGGGCGTTCGGGTCGATGCCGGCCAGGCCCAGCCAGATGTTCGACCAGGTGATCTGTTCGCGCAGGACGATCCGTACCAGGGTGACCCGCCCGCCGACCCCGGCGGCCGACTGCGCCGTGACATGCCCCGCGTCGTTGGGGTCACCGGTCCACGCCAACAGGTTCTGATCCTGCGGCCGGGGTCCCTCGAACCCGGACCCACCGCCCTGAGCGGGCGCGGCAGCGGAAGAGGCAGCGGAAGCGCCGGAGGTCGCGGGCCCGGACCGGCTCTCTCCCGCTGTGCTGCAGCCGGTCAGGACGAGCAGCGCTGCGAGCCCGGCGACGAGGCGGGTCGTGGCGGTGGTGGTGCGGGTGCGCATGGTCCCCCCATGAGGTGCGGATGTGCCGACGTCATGATCACACGAGCGGCTGGTGCGCACCGGACCCGGTCCGACCGCTCGCCGCCCCCTTGAAGGCCGTACTCGGCGCTCTCTGCCTATGCGAGTCGGGGCGATTGTCCCGGCTCGTCCCTGTGTCGACCCTGCGGGTTTCCTTAAGGGACCTTGAAGAACGCCTCCAAAGCGATCTTTTGGCTGGTCGCCACCCTAGGCTCGGTCAGACCCCCTCGTCCCCTTCTCTGTGAGGTGCTACAGGCATGAGTCGCAGCCGAACTCCCGGAATGCCGTCCCGCGTCGAGGCGCGGCGGAAGAAGGCGATGCGCACGCGCATCGTGCTCTCGCTCACCGCGGCTGCCGCGGCGGTGGCGGTCGGGGTGGCCGTGGCCGACTCCGACGGTGGTGCCCGCGTGGACCAGCGCGCCGACGGCGGCACCGGCCCGAAGTCCGGGACCGCGGACTCCGGCGACGGGGCCGCGACGGCGACCCCCACTGCGCCCCTCCCCACGCTCGCCGCGGACGCCGCCGCCGCGCCGGGCGTGATGCCGTCCGAAACGCCCGGCGACGGCGCCACCGGATCGGCCACCCCCACGAAGCCCGCGGCCGAGGAGAGCAGTCCGGCCAAGCCGGCGTCGACCCAGCCCGCCAAGCCCACGCGTACGCCTGCCGCGACCACCGGCGGCGGTTCCGGGGACTCCGGCGGTGGCTCCGGCGACGCGGAGTCCGCGGTGCTCGCCCTGGTCAACAAGGAGCGGGCCACGGCCGGGTGCGGTCCCCTGACGGCGAACGCCAAGCTGAGCGCCGCGGCGCGGTCGTACAGCGACACCATGGCCCGCAGCGGCGTCATGTCCCACACGGGACCCGACGGGTCCACCATGACCAGCCGGGTGGAGGCCGCCGGATACGCGTGGTCGCGCCTCGGGGAGAACATAGCCCGGGGCCAGTCCGACGCGGACGCGGTCATGAAGGCATGGATGAACAGCTCCGGCCACAGGGCCAACATCCTCAACTGCGCCTTCCGTGAGATCGGCATCGGCGTCCACAAGGGCGACGGCGGCCCCTGGTGGACGCAGAACTTCGGGGCGCCGAAGTAGAACCCGCCCCCGGCAACTCCCCGTGATTCCACGGAACGGGCAGTTCCGTCGGCCGGGCTCGTCCGCTGAGCTCGTCCGCCGGCAACGCCCGCCGCCGGGACCGGCCGCGAGTGGCACACGTCCTCCGACCCGTACGCGGGTCAGGAGGACGTCTGCGTTCTGCGGCCCACCGCCGTAGCGTGCCCCGGCGTCCCGCCGCCCCGGCGCGCTGAGGGCCCCCGACGTCGCCGCAGCCTTCCATGTCCGCCCGAGGACCGGCGCGCGGGGGCGCACAGGCGGTTGTGGGGGAGGGAGTGACGGGCGGCTTGACCCGTCGGCCACTATGGGGCCGTGCCTCGAATTCCGCGCTACCTGTTCATCTGGCTGTCGTGCACGGCCACCAGCGTGACCGCCGTGCTCGCCACGGTCCAGTTCGTGGTCGGCTCGACCCGGCATACGCCTCCCGTCGCGCGGTCCGCCCCGATGGTCTTCGATTCGCCGCCTGCGTGGCTGGCGGGCCAGGGCGGGTCGCCGAGCCCGTCGGCCCCGTCCGCGAGCGCCTCGCCGACCCCGACGGACCGACCGTCTCCGTCGGCGTCGACGCCCGCGCCTTCGAAGTCGCCTTCGGGAAGCACGCGGACCGCCGCGCCCAAACCCGCCGTCGACTGCGAGGAGGGCGGCCCGGGTCTGCACACCGTCCCCGCGCAGGGCGGCAAGGTCACCGTGCGGTACGGGAGCCGAGGCGTCTGCCTGATCTCCGCGATTCCCAGCCGAGGCTTTAAGGCCACCACGTCACAGACCGCGGACGACACCCTGACGGTCACGTTCACCAGCGCGGACCACCGCTCGGTCGTCACCGCGACGATCGAACCGACGGCGAAGGCCAGCGTCCGCGAGACATCCTTCTGAGGTCCCGGCGCATACCGCCGGTCTGTACTACCCGCCCCTCCTGTTCCCTTTTGTCGGATTCATCTCCTTACGCATGCTCATCGTCCGGGTTCCGGCGAAGCGGAAGGTGAGCTGTTCCTTAGGGGAACCTCAAGATCACGCTCAGACGGTTCGGACGGCCCGGAGCGGTCCTATGCTCGCGTCAGCCGAGCGGCCCTCGGCGCCGGGCCCGGTGGCCCCGGCGAACTGTCGGGCCGTCGGCTTCACCGAGCCGGGAGGCGTTTCGCCCTTCCCGTCGTCCTAACCGTGCCTTGGGGTGTCTTCGCCATGACTTCTCGCATACTCCGACCCGTCCGTGCCGACCGCCGTGCCCAGCCCCGCTCCGCCGCGCCCCTCGGGGTGCGGCTGCCGCTGGTCGCCGCGGCCGTGGTCGCGGCGGGGCTGACGACCGCGTGCGGACCGTCCACCCAGCCCGCCGGGTCCGCCGCACCGTCCGCAGCCGGGCAGTCGTCGTCGGCCTTCCCCTCCGCGACGGCGTCCGCATCCGCGTCGGCGTCCGCCGAGACGTCCCCGAGCGCGTCCGCCTCGCCGTCGGCGTCCGCCGGTGCCGCCCCGTCCGCCTCCTCGCCGACGCCCTCACGTGCCCAGACCGGTTCGGCCGCCCCCAAGCCGTCCCGTACGTCCGCCGCGCCCGCGCCGGCACGGATACCCGGGCCCGGCTACGACAGTTCGACCGATGCGCAGAAGCAGATCGACGCGGCCCTGGCGGCGGCCAAGGCCGACGGGAGGATGGTGCTGCTCGACTTCGGAGCCAATTGGTGCGGCAACTGCAAGGCGGCCGACAAGGTGTTCGCCCAGCCGCAGACGGCGGCGATCCTCGGAGCCTCGTACCACCTGGTCAAGGTCGACATCGGCGGCAACAGCTCCGCCAACTCCGCACTCCTGCGCAAGTACAGTCCCTCGGGCGGGAGCTACAAGATGCCCGTCCTGATCGTCGTCACGCCGTCGGGCACGGTGCGCACCGACACCCACCTCACGGGCAACCCATCCCTGACCTCGGACGGGATCAACTCCTTCCTTCGCCAGTGGGCGTCATGAGACGACCGTGCCAGGGAGGCCCGGCGGCGGAGCCCGCCGGCCCCCGCCCCCTGTCGGCAGGATGGCGCAGGATGCGGGCGCGCACCGCGGTACTGGCCGGGCTCGCGGCCGCGGCCGGCTGCGTCCTCGCCGCCGTCGTCACCGGAGTCGACGCAGGCAGTGGTCCCGGCGCGCCGGCCGGGAAGGCGGGCGGAGTCAAGGCGGCGGCCGCCGCCACGGTCGTGGACTCCGGCGCGCGGCCGCCCGCGCCCGTACTGGCGGGCGACGACCTGGACGGGAAGCCGGTCAGCCTCGCCGAATTCCGGGGCCACGTCGTCGTACTCAACGTGTGGGGGTCGTGGTGCGCCCCCTGCCGCGCGGAGGCCGACGACCTGGAGCGGCTCAGCCTGCAGACGCGGGCCGACGAGGTCCGGTTCCTCGGGATCAACACCCGCGACCGGGACCGCTCGGCAGCGCGGTCCTTCGTACGCGCGCACAGCCTGAGCTTTCCCAGCCTTCACGACCCGGACGGGGAACTTCTGCTCCGCTTCCCGCCCGCGCTCCTCAACGCGCAGGCCGTTCCCTCGACCCTCGTGATCGACCGCCGCGGACGCATCGCCGTCAGCATCGGGGGAGCGATCACCGACGAAGAGCTGCGGCCCCTGCTCGCACGCGTGGTGGAGGAGGAATCATGACGCCGGTCACGGGCTGGACGCTCGCCGCCGCGGACGCCCCCTCCCTCCTTCAGGGAACCCTGGCAGTCGCCGCCCCCGTGGCGTTCGTCGCGGGACTCGTCTCCTTCCTCTCGCCGTGCGTACTGCCGCTCGTACCGGGCTACCTCAGCTATGTGACCAGCCTGTCGGTCTCCGAGCTGGCGGACGCCCACGGCGGGCGCCGCAGCCGCATGGCGGCCGGCGCGGCGCTGTTCGTGCTCGGCTTCACGGCCGTCCTCGTCTCCGGAGGCGCCCTGTTCGGGTACTTCGGCCGCACCCTGCTGGCCCACCAGGAGGCGGTCACCCAGGTGCTCGGCGTCTTCACCGTCCTGATGGGCCTGTCGTTCATGGGTTTCCTGCCGGGCTTCGCGCAGCGGGAGTTCCGCAGTCACCGGCCACCCGCGCTCGGACTGGCCGGCGCCCCGGTGCTGGGGGCGGTGTTCGCCGTCGGCTGGACCCCCTGCATCGGCCCGACGCTGGCCGCCGTACAGGCGCTGGCCTGGAGCGAGGCGAGTGCGGCCCGCGGGGCGCTGCTGATGGCGGCCTACTGCCTGGGGCTGGGCCTGCCGTTCATCCTGGCCGCGCTGGCCTTCCGCCGGGCGCTGGGCGCCTTCGGCCTGGTCAAACGCCACTACCAGTGGGTTCTGCGGATCGGCGGCGGCATGCTCGTGCTGGTCGGCGTGCTCCTGGCCACGGGCGTGTGGAACGACATGGTGTACCGCCTGCAGTTGTGGAGCGCGGGCTTCACCATCGCCTTCTAGGAACGGCGTTCGCCCTTCGCCCTGCAGACCGGGAAAACAGACCGCTCGACCCCCTGATACAGAGGCACAGATGAAAATGAACGATTCCCTGCCCGCGCCAGGCATGCCACACATGCCGCAGAACCCGAACAAGCCGGACATGCCATACGCCAGGCGTTCCCGGAAGGCCCGCATCGCCGCCGCCCTCCTCTCCCTGGCCGCGCTCGCGGCCTGTGGCGAGCAGCCCGCCGAAGGCGCCGCCGCGGACACCGCGCCCACGACGCGCTTCAGCGAGAACGGGGTGACCGTCACACTCTCGGTGTCCGGCTGGCAGGCCTCGAAGGGCACGCTGACCGCCGTCTTCACCCCCGAGGAGAAGGGCTTCCACCTCTACAGCACCGACCTGCCGCTCACCGGAATCGAGGGCGTCGGCCGGCCGACCGCCGTGGACGTCACCGGCGTCCTCAAGGCGGACGGGAAACTGACGGCCGCCGCGGACGTACGGACGATCAGCCTGCCCGGCGTCGGAGCCCCGGTCCCCGTCTACCCGGACGGCCCGGTCACCGCCACCCTGCCCATACTCGCCGACGGCAAGGGGGACGCGACGGTGCTGCTCGGGTACGCGAGCTGCAGTACGGAGGAGGGCTGCACGATTCCGGTCGCCGACCGCCCCGTCCACCTGCGCATCACCGACGACGGCCCGACCTTCGGCGCCCCCTAGGGCGCAGCAGCGTCGGTCGTCCGTCACCTGTCCGCGACCGCCCCGAACCGAGCCCCTAAGGTGTCCCCATGCCCAGCGTCCTGGTCGTGGAAGACGACCCCAGCATCCGCCAGTCTCTGATCGAGGTCCTGTCGGAGCACGGGTATGCCGTACGCAGCGTGGGCGACGGGTTCGGCGCGCTCCGCGAGGTCACCCAGATGCCCGTCGACGCCGTGGTCCTCGACCTGGGGCTGCCCGATCTGGACGGGGGCGACGCCCTGCGCATGATCCGGGGCATCTCCTCCGTTCCCGTCCTGGTGGCCACCGCCCGCGACGACGAAACGGAAATCATCAAGCTCCTCAACGCGGGCGCCGACGACTACCTGGTCAAGCCCTTCTCCGGGGGACAGCTCATCGCACGCCTCTCCGCCGTCCTGCGGCGCACCAGCCACGCTCCCGCCTCCCGCACCGCGCACGCCGCCCACGCCACGCAAGGCTCGGGGCCGGCGCCGGCAGCCGAACCGCTGCGCCCCACCACCGTGGGCGAGCTGGCGGTGGACCCCGGTGCGCGCACCGCGCACCTGGCCGGCCGCGAGCTCCGCCTCACGCGCCGGGAGTTCGACCTCCTGGCCTTCCTCGCCCACCACACCGGCCAGGTCGTCTCCAAACGCCGCCTGCTGACCGAGGTCTGGCGCGAGCCGTACGTGGACGACCAGACCGTCGACGTCCACCTGTCGTCCCTGCGCCGCAAGCTCGGCGAACGCGCGGCGGCCCCGCGCTACCTGCTGACGGTCCGCGGCGTCGGCATCAAACTGGTGGCCCCGCGTTGAGACGTTCACTGGCAGGAGTGGCGCTCGCCGTCACGTCCATGGTCGCCCTCTCCTTCCTCATACCCCTGGCCGCACTGGTGATGTCGCTGGTCAAGGAGCAGAGCGTCACCGCGGCCGAGCAGCGCGCCGCAGCCCTGGCACCCGTCCTCACGCTGACCACGGATCCGTCCGCCCTACGGGAATCCGCCGCCAGCCTGGACGCCACCGAGCACCTGGTCGTCCATCTGCCGGACGCCCAGCCCCTCGGCAACTCCCAAGCCCCCAAGGCACTGCTCGAACGGGCGCAACAGGGACGCGAGTCCATCTCCCGGCAGATTCCCAGCGGCTGGATCTGCCTGCAGCCGGTGGTGCTTCCCGGAGACCGGGTCGCCGTCATCGAGAACTTCGTCCCGGAGGAGGAGCTGACCCGCGGGGTCAAGGCCTCCTGGGCGGTCATGCTCCTCCTCGCCGTGGGTCTGATCGGCGGCTCGGTACTGGTCGCAGACCGCCTCGGCGCGAAGGTCGTCCGGTCCTCCCAGCGGCTCGCGCAGGCCTCGCGCACGCTGGGGGAGGGCAACCTGGACACCCGTGTGGACCCCATGGGCCCCAAGGAACTGCGTGACGCGGGCGTCGCCTTCAACGCCATGGCCCACCGCATGACCGAGTTGCTCGCCATCGAACGCGAGCTGGTCGCCGACCTGTCCCACCGGCTGCGCACGCCGCTGACCGCCCTGCACCTGGCGTCGGAGCGGATGGCCGGCACACCGGAGTCGGCCAGGGTCGAGGCGGCGGTGCATGCCTTGGAGACGGAGCTCCAGGCCATCATCACCGCGGCACGGACCCCCCTCGCGGTCAGCCCCATGGGTCACGGCATGCGCAGCGCGGACACGAGTACGGTCCACCACGCGCCGCCCGGCGCGGTACCGGCCGGGCCGCGCTGCGAAGCCGCCGACGTCGTCCGGCGCCGGACCTCCTTCTGGGCGGTCCTGGCGGAGCAGCAGAACCGGACCTGCTCCCTCGACGTCACCCAGGAGCCCACGGCCGTCAGCCTCTCCGACGACGACATCGCCGCCGTCGTGGACGCGCTCATCGGCAACGTCTTCCGCCACACCGCGCCCGGCACCGCGTTCGGCGTCCGCGTCGTCCGTACCGCCCAGGCCGTGGAGCTGGTCGTTGAGGACGCCGGGCCGGGCATCCCCGAACCGGAGCGGGCCCTCTCCCGCGGGAGCAGCACCGGCTCCTCGGGACTGGGCCTCGACATCGCCCGCCGGGCCGCCGCCGTCACGGGAGGCTCGATGCACATCGCGCACGGTCCCCGAGGAGGCGCACACATCACCGTGGCCTTCGCACTCGCCCCGTCGCTGCCGTCCGAGCGCAGACCACGCATGTCCCGACGGCGGCCGGCCTGGCCACGCCGGCGGTCTTGACGGGGCTCCCCCTTTCGGGCCCCTCCCCGCCCTGCGCCGCCCGCGTTCATCCGGTCGGCCGAGCAACGCAAGCCACCCGCGTCCGGCCGGGTCAGGCTGTGGGCAAGGATCGTCACCACCGCACAGACGAGGACCGCGCCATGCCCTACAGCCGACGCATCCGACGTATCAGCATCATCGCGGGGGCCGCAGCAGTGCTGCTGAGCGCCACCGCCTGCTCGGGGATGGGCCGGACCACCGTCGGCATGCTCAGCTTCCGTGGCCACGACTCGCCGATCGAGCTGAGCTACTCCAACACCCTGGTCAAAGGCTGCCACAAGATCGGCATCCCGAGGGGCGCCACCCACGTCGAGAACAACACCCTCGTCGACGTCGTCCTGTACCGGACGGAGAACTGCCGCAAGACCGACCAGGCTGACGGCATCTACGTGGCCACGACCCTCTCGGACGTGACGGCCCCCGCCAGCCGGCCCTGGCGCAGCTTCAGCGTGATCCACTGACGTCCCCCCATCGTCCGACGGCCACCCGGCAGGCTCCGGACGGCACGCGTCAGCCACCGAGTGCCGTGTACGCGGCCCACGCGTCCAGCAGCGGCGGGGTCACTGACCGCCGCCGGCCGGGGCCGTGGGTGACCGCGTACCGTATGGCCGCCGGGGTGGCCGCCGGGAAGGCCGAGCGGAGGAGGGCGACCGTACCCGTGACGAAGGGCGCGGCGGCGCTCGTACCGCTCAGGGTGAAGGGGCTGCCGTCGAGTCCCGGGCCGGGGATGCGGTCGCCGGGGGCGCCGACTCCGTGGCGGCCGATGGAGGCGCCCAGATTGGACTGGGGCATGGGGTGCCCGGCCCGGTCGTACGCGGTCACCGGGATGACCCACGGATGGTCGGTGAGGACGGAGGAGCCCACCCGGCCCTGGTTCCCGGCGGCGACGACGAGGATCACGCCCCGGTCGGCGGCGTGACCGAGGGCCGTCTCCAGCGCGGAGTCGCGGACCCCGGAGGGCGCGGGCTGGGCCATGCTGAGGTTCAGGACGTGGGCGCCCGCATCGACGGCCTCCGTGATCGCCTCGGCCAGTTCTCCCGTCCGTACACCGGAGAGGCAGGTCGCGGGCCCGCCGCCGGCCGGACGATCCGTGAAGAGGGGCCGGGACAGCAGGGTGCAGCCGGGGCAGACGCCGTCGCCCGCCGCGATGATCCCGGCGACGGCGGTGCCGTGCGCGCAGCAGACGTCACCGCGGCGGCAGGTTCCCGTACCGGCGGCGTCGTGCAGTTCCCGGACCGGGTGGCCCGCGAAGGCGGGGTGGTCCAAGGCGACGCGGCCGTCGATCAGGCCGACCACGATCGAGGAGCGGCCCGAGGTCCGAGCCATGAGCGGCCTGAGACCGACCAGATCCAGGGGGTCCATGGTCACCCCCTTCCCGTCCCCCGGACCCCGGGGCGGTGGCAGACGGGTCCAGACGGGGTCATCCCGGCTCGTAAGGGCCGGAACAGTAGTCGTCGACGCAGTCGCGGTAGCAGTTGCGATTCCAGGAGCCCTCGCATGCGTCGTCGCAGAGGGGCCCGACTTCCTCCGCGCAGGTGATGTGCTGGGCGACGAATCGGTCGCCGGGTGCTTCCGGGACCGGGCGCGCCCGCGCGAATCCGGGGATACCCATCTGAAGTCACCTCCTTCCCTGGCAGCGCGACTTCCGGTACTCCTCCGGGCAGATCACCGGCGCCGAGCGGATGAACCGGCGAACTGCCCTTCTCCCACGGTCGTTTCGGGGCTTCGGCCCCAGGCGCTACGCCTGCTTCGAGCACAGCGTCGTCAGGCACCTCCGCACACAAGTGGAGTAGTTGTAGGCGCCCCGGCACTGGTGGCGGCAGACCGGAGCCAGTTCCTCCTGACAGGTGAACTGCTGGGGGAGGAGCAGGTCGCCGGCGGTCACTCCGCGTGCCGGCGGCTTGACGGCGAATCCGGGGATGCGCATGTCCGTTCGCCTTCTTTCCTCTCTCGTCGGCTATCGGGTGTAGTACGGCTGGAGCGGAGTCACGAGGAAGGGGAACAGCCCGGCCAGACCGACGCGGACGAACCACTTCTCTGTGACATTGGTCTGGCGGTGGGTGTAGGAGAAGACGACCGTGATGACGGTCTGCGACCCGGCGCTGAGCCGGGACGGCCCGGCTTCCACCGCGGAGAGGGTGTAGCCGCCGGTTCTCCTCTCGTCGGTCTTCTGGTAGATCTCCTGGTTCCTCACCGTCAGGTAGTTGAGGGCCCGGTCGGTCGGGTCGGTACCCGCGTTGTCGCTGAGCTGGAGGAGCCGGTCCAGCAGGGCTCCGGCCCCCTTCTCGAATTCCTTGCGGGAGGTGCCGTCGGGGCGGTCGATCGCCTGGATCAGCTCCTTGCTGTCGAAGGCCCAGATCTTCTCGACGCGGACGACCGGGACGGAGAGCCCCTGACACGCGCTCGGGTGGGAGACCGGGCCCAGATAACCGACGATCACGGCGAGGTCGCGTTGGTTGCCGACCGGGCGCAGTGCCTCTACGAGGGCGCTCAGCTCGGTGGGGTCGGCGGGCTCCAGGATGTAGGTGTCGACGCCCTGGACGGAGAGGACGTAGCACATCTGCCGGGCGATGTAGGAGTTGTCCGGGTCGGAGAGGACGCGGTAGAGCGCATGGGCTTCCGTGGTGTCGGCGTCCCCGTCGGCGCTCGCCACCTGCAGGAACTCACGTTGGACGGAGAGGTCCGGGAAGACGGCGTGGACGCGGCCGAGAACATAGACGTAGCCCGGGGCGGCGTCGCCGTTGCCGCCCTCGCCTCCGCCCTGGCAGGCCGCCGCGGCGCAGCCGCAGCCGGCCTGGGTGACGGTGGGCTCGGCGGGCGCGGGGCGGGGGTACTCCGCGGGGAGCGCGGCTGCAGGTGTGGGCGCGGGGGGCGGAGGCCGAACCTCGGCCTCCGGCGAGGCGCTCATGGCGGTGACGGTGTCTGTGGTCTGGGGGTCCATCGCTCACTCCTCACACACGCCTTGTCGGGCTGTCAGGCCGGCTCGTGGCCGCTCCCGTGGTCCCTGGACCGGATCCGCTGTGCTCGCCAGCGCCCCCTCCGGGCGTTTCCCTTCCCGGCCTCCCCGGCCTCCCCGGCCCGCGCGTGTGGGGTGCCCGTGCGCCCCGCACTCGTACCCGCACCTGTGAACACGCTGAGCGGGGCACTGAGCGCGACGCCTCAGCGGTCCGGCCCGCCGCCGATCGTCATCCAGCGGTTCAGCGCCTCGGCTCGGCGGTTGCAGCCGCCGCAGGGCCGGACACCCACCGAGGTGGTCACCCGGGCCACGGCGTCTCCCAGCCCGATCTCCGCGCCCTCGCGCGCGAAGCCGGGGATGCGGACCCGGTGGCGGGACTTGTCGTTGCGGCGGGTGCGACGCGCACCGTGGGAGCCGCCTTTCGCCGATTCCGGGGCCGCAGCCCGACCACTCGTTGCGCCGTCAACCATGCTGCTCACATCCGGTGTTGAACCCTTCACCCGGCGCCACTCGGACGCCGACGCCCCTTTCGATTTTCCTCCCCGCGGGCGCAGGCTGCACGCTGGATTCCCGACCTGTCGGGCGACGGGGAGGGTGATGCCGGCCCGGAAGGTGACTCCGAGCGTCCCGGCAGCGGACTCCACCCGGCACGATCCCGTCCCAGCGCCCGTTACGAGCAGCTGACCGCGTAACCGACCGCTCCGGCCGGGCAGCTGTCGCGGCCGGCCCGCTGCGCGGCGAAACATCCGCGTAGGGATACCGGGTCAAGGCTTCGTGGAGGTGAGGACGCCGATCTTGTCCAGGCGGTGCTCGGGATTGTTCTGCGCGTCCCGCCAGAAGTTGCCCGCCGCGTCGTCCTCGGGCGTGAGGCAGGTGGTCACAGTGATCATCGCGCGGGTCGGGGCGGCGCCGGGCGAGCCGGGAACCGCCGCGCGCTGCGCGTCGATGGAAGCCTGCGACCGGAAGGACGTCGTCCGGGTCGTGGTGATCACGTACTCGTAAGTCACGCCGCCGGCCTTCACGAACACGGACGCACCCGTGGGCAGCGACGGCAGGTTCCTCAACGGTCCGCCGGCCGATACGCGGTGCCCGGTCACGATGTAGTTGCCCACGTCGCCGGGGCCGACCCCGCCGCGGGGTCCGTGCGGGCTGGCGGCGACCCCCTGGTCCTGGATCCGGGTGCCCGGCGCGTCGTCGGGACTGCCCTGGTACGGGATCACGGACAGCCCCGATACGCCGATCGCGGGCATCGACAGCGTGGCCGCCTGGATGCCGGCGGCTGCCTGGACGCGGGCCGCAGGCGCATGGGACGAAGCCGCGGGCGCGCCGGGGGCAGTCAGCAGGACGGCGAGGGCGGCGCCGGCGAGCGCCATCGGCGCTGTACGGGAGGAGAGAAGAGGATGGTGGGTCATGGCGGTGTCCATGGGTCGGCCGGGGCCGCGCGGGTCAGTCCGGCCCTGTTGCCTCTTCCAGCCTCGCACAGGGGAGCGCATGCGGCAGGGCCTGTCGGGCAACACCACGCCCGGCGCCGCCACCGCTCGCCGCTCGCCCGGACGCGTGACGACGACGTGGACGCTTCCTCGGCGGGTTGCAGGGCTGCACAGGTAGCCGAAGGGGGTGTCACGGCTGGGCCGGTGGCCGGTGCGCCGTTGTGCGCCGGTGAGCATGTGACCTGCCTCCCACCGGACTTGACCTACAGGAGGCCACGCTCCCGGGCCCGGAACGGCCGGGAAGCGGGGCGTCGGCACGGCAGCCCGGATGGACGCGGGGGCGGGTCGCCGCGGGCGCCCTCGGCCCTGGTCCGGTGACCAGGGCCGAGGGCGATCGCGGCAGGGCAGGGCCGATCGAATGTCCGGACCGAGAGGTCTGGACATTCGAGTCGCGCCCATCCTGTGGAGCAGCAGGCGGTGCCACCACCTAGCGGCGTGCGTCCACCACGGCGAGGAGCTTGCCGCTGGTCGGGCTACGGTCCAGCGACGCCCCGTCGACCGCCTCGACCACCAGGTCCAGCAGCCCCTCCGTCACCGCCGAGCGGAGCTCCGGATAGCCGGCCAGGAAGACTTCCCGCAAGCGTTCCGGATCCGTCGCTCCGGCCCGATCCACCCGTACGGTCAGCCGTTCGCGCGCGTCCGTGCCGTCGAGCCGCACCTGCAACTCCCCCCGGAGGCCGCCGCGTTCCCCGGCCAGGTCCAGGAAACGCCGGTGGTTGAGGAAGTACGTCGCCACCCGCATCACGTCACCGGTACGCCCCCTGAGCTCGAAGCGGGGCGAGTGCCGGCCGCACGGGCAGCGTCCCGGAACCTCCCGGCCGAGGTCGCCTATCACGTACCGGCCCAGGTGCTGGCCGCGCCGGGCGTGCGTGGTGAACACCAGCCGGCCCGTCTCACCCGGGACCACCGGCCGGTCCTCGGCCAGGTCCAGGATCTCCATCGTGTGCAGGTCGGCGTGCAGATGGTGGACGCCGCCGGCGCTCTCGGTGCACTGGTACCCCAGCGGGCCGAGGTCGGTGCTGCCGTAGGTGATCGAGCGGACGACCTCGATGCCGAAGTCGTCCTTCAGGGTCCGCTGCTGCTCCTCGGTGAAGTGCTCGCCGCCGTAGAAGACCTTCCGCAGACCTCCGTACGCCCGCAGCGCGTCCGCCTCCGCGTGCAGCAGCTGCCACAGGTAGGAGGGCATGCCGAAGAGGGTGTCTGCCCGGTGGTCGATCAGCGCCTGCGCCGTGGCGCGGTGGTCCGGGCCCGCGGACAGCGGCAGCTGCACACCTCCGAGCCGCTCCAGTACGGAGAAGAAGCTGATGAAGCTGCCGTACATGGCGCCGCAGTAGAAGAGGTTGGCGGTGCGGTCCCCGACCGGGTCGTAGCCGGCGGCCAGCAGGCCGCGAGCGGCGGCGTGCATCTGCGTGTCGTAGTCGTCGTAACTGAAGACCGACAGCGCGGGTGCGCCGGTGCTGCCGCCGCTGCGGAAGTACAGCTCGGCATCGGCCCGTGCCAGCTGCCGGCCCGGCTCCTGCACGTCCTCCTTGCCCAGCAGCGGCCCCGCGGGCTGCGGCAGGACCACGGGCCTGGCCAGGTCGTCCAGACAGGCGGTGGTGGCGAAGCGGGCCGGGTCGGCCTGGACGGCGACGCGGCGGCTGTAGCGCTGCAGGGCGTAGACGCCGTCGTGCGGCTCTCCCGCGTAGCTCTCCAGCATGGCCCCGACCGGCGTGACGCGGGTGACGCCCGCGGCCAGGACGGTGCGGGACAGCTCGGCGATGTCGGTCCGGCCGCCCGCGAGCCCCGCCGTCTGCAGGTAGCGGCGCATCGGGCGCAGGGTGGCGATCAGCCGCTTGCGGGGCAGCGGCTTGACCCACACGCTGCGGTGCAGCGGGGAGGCGGTCAGCGGCGACCGGGTGTCGGCCATGACCCGCCACGAACCGTCGGGCGCGGCGAACACGCGGGTCAAGCCCAGGCGTTCCTCGAGCCGGGCGACCAGCTCGGTCGTGGTGAGCTCGGCGTCCTCGGCGGGATCCGGCTCGCCCTCCGAAGCGCCGGCCGCGGCCGGCGGCCGTGCCGCGAGGACCGCGGCGAACCGCTCCGCGAAGGCGAACACCTCGTCCTCGTCCTCGGTGTCGAGGTAGACCACCTGAGGGCTGGAACACGCCTGCTGCTCGTGCAGGCACACATCGCCCGCCAGGGCGTCGAGCGTACCGGCGTCCGACCAGGCGTCACCCGTCAGGTATGCGAAGGAGATGCGGTGGCCCCACTCCACCAGCCGGCAGCCGGCCGGCACATGGGCCGCCACCCCCTCGACGGCGCCTTCCCCGCCCCATACGGCGACGGCGTCCGCCGGCGCGCACATCAGGCCCAGCCACTCGTGCCGGGAGGACGGGAAGCGCAGGACGACGATCCGCGCGGCCAGGGCGCCGCCGGGGTCCAGGGCCGCGAGCTCGGCCATCAGGTGCTGGGTCAGGAGCGTGTCGGCGCTGCTGGTCTTGAGGACGTTGACGTTTCCGGCGAGCAGGCCCTCGACGATGCTCAACGGTGCGACCGTCGCGGCGTTGCCCGGCGCGATGTGGGCGACCAGGCCGACCGGCGCCCACGCCTCGTAGACCGTCTCGCGCGGATCGGCCCGGTTCAGCCTGCCGGGCGTCGCACTGCCCAGTTCCCGGCGCAGCTTGCGGGTCAGCTCGCGCCGGCCGAGGAGGCCGCCGAGCTCGACCAGGACGGCCGGGTCCTCCCCTTCGGGCAGGTGCGGAGCGAGCCTGGCGTGCACCGGGTGGCCCGGGTCGCGCAGGGCCGTTGCGAGGGCGTCGCAAGCGGCCAGGACGGTCTCGGTCTCCAGCACCGAGGCCAGCGCGTCCTCGACGGCGGCCGGCAGGCCGGCGAGGCGGCGCCCGGCCTCCTCGTCGCCGATGAACTCACCCTGCCAGTAGTGGTGGTGCACATTCATGGTCACGCCATTCCCTTCATCAGTTCCGCTGCGGCCACCGCGCAGCTGCGGTTGCGGCTCACGCCGGCACGACCGTGGACGGTGAACCAAGGGGTCTGAAGCTCGCACCCGCAGGCGTCGCCCGGCTGGAGGGAGGCGAGATCACCCATGACCACGCTCTGCGCCGGCACCGAGGTGATGTACGGCGACACGAGGTGCAGGTAGCCCCGCTCCCCGTACGGCAGGGGTTCGAGCGTGCGGGTCGAGCGGATCGTCACCCGGGACCAGACGGGGGCGTGCAGCCGGTGGTGTGCGCACTCGATGTACGGGATGCAGTGCTCGACCGAGCCGAAGGTGTCCCGGATCCGCTCACCCGGGATGCCGAGCTGCTCGGTGACGCGGGCGTACAGCTCCTCCTTGCCGATGCGCCGGTCCGCGTGCCCCTTCCAGCCGCCGCCGAGGACGACGAGGGATCCCTCGGGCAGGCGCAGCGGAGGCAGGCCCATGGCCCGCATCCGCTCCAGGGTGAAGAAGAGGAAGGCGGGGAAGCCCAGGATGCGCACCGGGGCGTCCTCACCCTCGAAGCGGCGCAGGGCGGCGATGCAGCCGAAGGGGTCGAACTCGTGCTCGCCGCCGGTGTTGCGCAGCGCGTACGCGACGCTGCGCGCGGGGGCGAAGTCGCACAGGTAGTTGTCGGTGAAGGCGGTCCCCAGATTCAGGGAGGGGGACGGCTCGTAGCTGTAGAGGAGGTAGTTGACCTCCTGGTCCGGCGTGATCCAGCCGTTGCGCTCGAAGATCCGGGCGACCATGCGCTGGGCGGAGCGGATGGTCCAGTGGTCGAAGAACATCTGCGACTTCTGGCCGGTGGTGCCGGAGGAGGTCAGGTGCAGCTCGACGTCCTCGCGGGGAATGGACAGCACCTCGTGCCGCTTGAAGAAGTTCGCGTGGACGAGCGGCGTGCGGTACGGCTCCGCGACGGGCGTGGCCTCGTACAGCGAGCGGAAGAACGGGGAGCGCTCGGCGTGCCAGGCGTTGGTCTCCGCCATGGCCGCGGAGAACAGTTCGTCCTCCGCGGGGCCGAAGGCGTACGGGTCCGCCAGGTCGCACAGCTGTTGCACGTGCGGCAGCAGGGCCGGGTCGGGTACGGCGACCGGCGCGAGATGGGGGTTCATCGGGCTCATGAGGCAACCTCGGAAGATGTGGGCAGGTGTGTCGACGCCCAGGCCGACACGTAGCAGTCCAGATAGGGCTGGAGGGGCGGTTCGACGGCGACGCCGCGGAAGTCGATCCGCTCGCTGGAGCGGGACAGGACGGCGTAGTCGTGGAACCCGTCACCGTCCGCACGCATCGCCGGGTAGAGGGCCCCGGCGACGAACCCCTGCGCGAGGAAGGCCGACAGGGCCTCCTGGTGCGCGAGCGGCACCAGGGCCTCGACGTAGCCGGCGCCCGCGCGGGCCAGGGCCCGGGTGACGGGTTCGAGGTGGGTGGCCGCGGCGGCCGGGTCGGGGTGGACGGTCAGCAGGGAGCCGTACCCGCCCGCGCGGTTGAGGTAGGCGTAGACCTCGAACCGGCCGTCCTCGGGGGTGAGCAGCACGTTCGGGGTGTGCAGGGGGTAGAACCAGCCCTCGGCCCCGGGGAACCGCTCGCGGAAGCGGCGGCGCACGAAGGCCGGCGCCTCGATCATCTCCAGCCGTTCGACGGCCCCTTGCGGCGGCGGCGCCGGGAGCGGGGCGGCGGCCGCCCGGACCCCGGGGTAGCCGATGCCGAGCGCGGACTCGGACGTGCGCAGCAACGGCATCAGTGGGGCGGGCACTTCGGTGACGGGGATCCGGCGTTCGAGTACGCCGGTGGAGTGACGCGCGTAGAGCGCGAGGCTCTCGCGGCTGCTGAGATCCACCGCGTTGGGCAGGATGCCCAGCGGACGGAAGCCGTTGCGGGCGACGACGCGCTGCGGACCGGCGCTGACGGTGCGTACGGTCGCGTACACCGAGTCCAGCCGCCCTGTGTCCAGCATCCCGGCGCACAGGGCCTCGGTCAGGGCGGCGGCAAGGCCCGCCGAGCGGTGCCCGGGGTGTACGGCGATGCCCTCCAGTCGGCCGATGCGGCTGCCCGCCTCGCCGTGGATGGCGGCGGACGCGGTGAGGGCCCCGGTGCGGGCGCAGCGGGCGACGAGCCACAGCGAGTGCGGGTCCTCGATGAGCCGGGCCATCTCGGCCGGGTCGGTGCCGAGCGCCACGGGGTAGTGCGGCCCATAGACGGCGTAGTAGAGCTGGCGCAATTCGGCGATGTCCGGGCAGGCGGCCGGTGTGATGACGGGGTTCACCGCTCGGTCCCGACGGATTCCGGGTCCCGGCCCCTGCCTGTGCCCGAGGTTGTGGCCGTGCGCGCGTCCGTGCCCGCGTCCGTGCCTGTGCCCTTGCCTGCGTGCGAGTTCAGGTCCGCGGCGGGTGGTGTGGGAGTGCGGGACCCGAGCAGGGCCAGCGCGCAGGCGGCGGGGGCCAGGCCGACGCCCTGCACGAGGCACAGCGTCTGAGGCGAGAGGAAGTCGCCGGCGAAGCCGAACAGCAGGGACGCCACGGGCAGCGAGGCACCGAGGACGGCCTGCATCACGGCGAAGAAGCCGGGCTTGTCCGCTGTGGGCACCATCCGCTGGAAGAGCGCCACGAACCGGACGCTGACGGCCCCCGCGCACCAGCCGGCCACGCCCAGGCAGCCCGCGACGGCCGGACGGTGCGCGACCAGGCCGGGCAGCGCCAGGGCGAGGGCCATCACGCCGAGGCAGTAGGCGCCGGCGACCGTGGGGCGCCCGGGCACGCGGGCCCCGGTGAAGGCGCCGATGAGCGCGCCGAGGCCGAGGGAGGCCTCCAGGAGCGCCACGGTTCCGCCGCCGCCGTGGAGGACCGAGCGGGTGTAGAGGGGGATGACGACGAACACGGCGGTCGTGAAGAGGTTCGCCGCGGTGAAGCAGATCAGGATCCGCCGTACGTAGGGCAGTTCGGCGAGGATGCGGCGGAGCGGGCGCCGCCTGGGCCCGGCCGCGGACGGGTCGGACGGGGCGCACGGGTCGGACGGGTCCGGCCCGGCGGGCGGGTCGGCCGCAGCGGTCCCGGTGGCTGCGCCCGTCCCTGCGGTCCCTGCGGTGCGGAAGCGCGCGCTCGCGACGAGGAGGGCGGCGCCGAGGTACGCGGCCGCGCATCCTGCGGCCAGTCCGGCCACGCCCGCCCGGTCGACGGTCAGCGCGCCGAGCAGCGCTCCGCCGAGGCCGGCCAGGGACTGGGTGGACAGCTCGAAGCCGGTGGCCGTCTCGATGTCGGCGTCGTCGACGAGTTCGGGTACCGACGTGGTCAGACAGGGGTCGAAGAACGCCTGGCAGGTGGCCAGCGCGAGGGCGGCGGCGTACACGGCGATGAGCGGCGGGACGTCGCCGTGGGCCCACAACGCGAGGGCGCCCGAGGCGGCCCCTGCCAGTCCGGCCGCCGTCCGCAGAACGGAACGGTGGGCGAACCGGGCGATGGTCCCGGCCACGACGGGCGCCAGCGCCACGGCGGGCAGCGTGCAGGCCGCCATGAACAGCCCGGAGGCCAGACCCGGGGCCTCGCGCACGGCGTAGGCGACGATCCACCAGGACACACCGACCTGGAACATGCGCACGGCGGCCTGGGCGAGGACCTGGCCGAGCCATACGGCGCCGAAGGCGCGGTTGCGCAGGATCAGCGGAGCACGCCGCCGTCCGGCCCTGGCGGCGGCTCCGGCAGCGGCCCCGGCTCCGGTCTCGGCCCGGGTCTCACTCGTGGTCATGGCTGAGGGCGAAGACGAGGGCAAGGGTGAGGGTGAGGGTGAGGGTGAGGGTGAGGGTGAGGGTGAGGCGGTCATGCGGTCGGCCTCTCGTCGAGGACCCGGACGAGCTTGCCCGAGCGAGGGTTGACGGTGAGGTCGCGGTGGCGTGCCCACTCCACGGACATCGGGTGCACGAACCCGGCGCGCACGCTGTCCGGATACAGGGGCCGTACGGCCTCCAGCTCCGCGACGACGGCCTCGGCCAGCGCCTCCCGGCCTCCCGCGGCCTCGCCGGAGGCATCGTCGCCGGGGGCCGTCGCCAGCCGCAGGACGAGCCCGTCGCGGCCGTCCCAGCGGCGGACGACGAGCTGCATGCCCACCACGTGACCCGCGGTGTCCGCCGCGGCCACGGCGTCCTGGGCGTCCTGCGTGTAGAGGGAGACGGGGCCCACCCGTACGCCTTCCTCGGCGCGGCCGAGGATCCGGAAGTGTCCGGGCCCGGTGCCGGTCCATTCGGCCCGGTCACCGGCGGGGTAGCGGATGATCGGCATGAGGCGGCGGAAGAGGCTGGTGACGACGACCCGGCCGGGCCGCCCCGGTTCGGTGATGGGCTCGTCGGTGGAGTCGTCGAGGATCTCGACGACCGCGTACGGGGTGAACGCCCGGTGCACGCGGGCGTCGGAGCCGGGTACGGGCCGGCCGAGCAGTCCGGCGTCGACGCTGGCGTACCCGACGGAACGGACCTCGGCGCACGGGAACGCGGCCGCCAGCAGCCGCCGTTGGTCGTCGAAGAGGGCCTCGCCGCCGAAGAGGAGCAACTCCACCGAGCCGAGCCGGACGCCGGACGAGACGACCTGCTCGGCGAGCCGGCACAGGGTCGTGGGCGTGCCCGTCAGCACCTGCGCGGCGAGATCGCGCAGCGTCGGGATCGTCGACTCCAGCGGCGCGCCTCCGCCGATGGGCAGGCGGACGTTGTCCACGGGCGCGTGGGCGAGCGAGTCCAGGATGAAGAGGAAGCTGGCGTACAGCTCCCCGGCGTAGAAGAGGTCGGCGACGCGGTGTCCCGGGCGCAGGCCCGTGTCCACGAGCCCCTGGCCGAACGAGGTGACGAACGTGCGCCACTCGTCGCGGGTGTAGACGGAGAACTTCGGGGAGCCGGTGGTGCCGCCGGTCTTGTACACCGTGGCCTCGCTGAGCGGGCCGGTCAGCACCCGGCTGTCGCGAAGGGTGTTGGCCGCCCAGAACTCCCGCTGGCCGACCACCGGCAGGTCGGTGAGGCGGTCGACGTGCGGCGGCAGGGACGCGTAGAGATCCCGGTAGAAGGGCGAGTTGTGGCGGGCGAAACGTATGAGGTCCGAGAGCTGCTGGGCGGACATGGGCCTTTGCCTAGGTGACGGGAACGGGAACGGGACGGGAGCCACGGCGGGGCGCGACGAGAGCAAGAACTCGCCTGCGGACCGAGCCGGTACGACCGGGGGACCCCCCGGCGCCCCCGCCTCCCACAACGCACGCCAAGACCTGACGTGCAGTCACGATGATGGAACATCAGTGCACTTATTACCAAATTGGCCAGATATTTCCAGCCAACGCGGCCGTATCCGTGGGAACTTGCGGCGCGGGCCCGTCTCAGGCCGCACTCCCGGGTCGGCGTCCCGGGAGACCGGCCGGCCCTCTATGCCGACCGCGAACCGAGGGCGCCGGGCTCCGGTGGCTGCGCTCGCGCGGGGGTTTCCCCTCGTGCCCGTTCGCGGGTTACCGTCCGTAAACGCTTCGACATCGGCCGCGTGATCGGGGATGCTCGCGCGATGACCAGAAGCGACGACACGCCTCCCGCGTGGGACGAGCGAACTCAGCTCACCACGTTCCTCGACTACACACGTGACACCGCCCGCACCAAGTGCCGGGGCGTCTCCGCGGAGAACGCACGCAAGGCGCTCCTGCCCGGCTCACCCCTGATGACCATGAGCGGAGTGATCAACCACCTCCGCTGGGTCGAGTACTACTGGTTCCAAGTGGTCTTCCTCGGGGAGGAGGACCAGGGCCCCTGGACCGAGGAGGATCCCGACCGCGAGATGCGCATCGCCGTCGACTTCCCCCTCGCGCAGTTGCTCGACGAATACGGCGAACAGAGCGCCCGCTACCGCGAACTGGTCGCCCGGAGCGGCCTGAACGACCGGGCCGAGCGCGCCGTGCGCAACGGCCTCCACGTCGACCTGCGCTGGATCCTCCTTCACCTCACCGAGGAGACGGCCCGCCACAACGGCCACTTGGACATCCTGCGCGAGATGCTCGACGGCACGACCGGCGACCAGGACACCGTCCAGTCTGCTTGACGCGCGGACATCCGCTGCCGAGGCGGGCGACGCCGAGTCGGGCGACGCGGAGGCGTACGCATCAAAGCGCAGAGCAATCCAGGCCCGTGTGGCAGGCAAGAGCCCTGCACCCCGGCACACCTGTGGTCTAGGAGACGGCCACCCGGCAGGCGCTCACCGCGGTCCCGTTGGTCACACCACCCTTGGTCAGGCCGGACACGCACTGCTCGTGGTCGCCGTTCAAGCCGGCGGTACACGCCGTCCGGACGGAGGCCGGGGCCTCGCCACCCTGTAGCTCCCGCTCGACCTGGTTGATACAGGCCGTGACATCTGCGCGGGCGGCGGGGGCCGTGAAGGCCGCGCCGCCGAGTGCGAGGGTCAGGCCGGTCAGGACACCTGCGATACGGGTCGACGTGCGCATGGACGCACCTGCTTTCCGGGATCGTCGTGCGGCCCGGTACCTGTTCGCGTCCCGGATCCGCGTGGAAACGGCGCCGAGCGCCCGCGGCCGACGTGCAGCCGCCGGGTCCGGGCCCCGAATCGGACCGGCTCGGCAAGGCCTTCCCTCCCTCCTTCGACGCTAGAGCAGCCCCCTGCCCCACGCACCCGCTGGGGCTTCGAGCGCGTTCGCAGCCGGCGAGGCCCACCGGTTCTCGGCGTGCATGTCACCGCAGGCCACCGCCGGCCTGCGTAGAAGGGCTGATGGCCTACCAGGTGCCCGCGGCTAATTCGCAGGCCCGCAGGCACCCGGGATGCATAGGCTTCCCCTCATGCCGAGTTCAGAGATGCAGCGGATCAGCGCTTTTCTTTCCGCCTTCACCCGCCGCCAGGCCGCACGCACCGTTGAGGTCCCCGGTGGGTTCGCCGCGTACGACGACGCGTTCGCGCACTCCCACGCGAACAACCAGGTCGTCATCGATGCGGCCGTCGACCCCCAGACAGTGCCGGCCATCGCCGAGGAAGCACTGCGGCATCTGCCGCACCGCCTGATCTCCTTCTTCGACGACGAGACCGGAACGGCGTGCGCGGAACCGCTGCTCCGGGCCGGATACACCCATTCCACCTATGTGGTCATGCTGCACACAGGCCCGGTACCGGCCGGCGGGCCCGCGGAGGAGGTGGACCTCGACGCACTGCGCATCCCCTTGACCCGGCGCTGGCGGGGCTTCCTCCCGGACGTCGGCGAGGAGGTCCTGCGCCACCTCGTCGACCGACGCGAGGCGCGCAGACGCGGGGCCGACGTCGTGCACTTCATCGGTGCCCGCACGGAGGAAGGGGAGGTCGCCTCATGGGCCGACCTCTACCTCGACCCGTCGACCGGCATCGCCCAGATCGAGGACCTGGTCACCTCGGAGGCCCACCTCAAGCGCGGTTACGCCGACGCCGTCCTGGCCACCGCCTTGAACATGGCCGTCGAGCGGGACTGTGACATCCGGTTCCTGACCGCCGACGCGATGGACTGGCCGCGGCACTGGTATGAGCGCCGCGGCTTCTCCGTCGCCGGCCGGATGCACAGCTTCGAGCGCGGCTGACGGCGAGATCTGCCGGGGCCCTGCCTGCCCGTCAGTACACCAGCTTGTAGGTGACGTCCTTCGGGACCGGGGCCGGTGCGGTGTCCGTGTACAGGAGCCGGATCACGGTGAAGCGGCGGACGTCGGGGTGGTCCGGCCACGGCTCCGGACTGCTGAGGGTCACCGTCACCGGGTAGGCCCGGAAGCGGCCCGCCGCGCAGTAGGGGTTGCAGTCGTTCACCATGTCGGTGCCCGTGGCCGTCGCCGTCTGCGGCCCCCAGGTGTTCCAGCGGAGTTCGACGAGGCGGTTGTTGCCGTCCCCACAGGCCAGCAGGTACTCCTCGGGGCGTACTTGGGCCTTCGAGAAGCAGTCGACGACCACGACCGGATCCGGCACCGGAGCCGGTACCGCATGGGTCTGGGCGGAGGCCGGGACGGTGGCCGCCACCAGGGCCGCCGCCGCGCACAGCAGGGTGGCTGTCCGCACTCTGGACCAGGGTGAACGAACGCGTCGGCCGTCGTCTGATGCTTTCACGAGGCCCTCCTAGGCTGTCGGTCCCACCGTCGGCGCTGAGACCATGCCCAGCTTCCCCCATCCGGCCGAAGCTCGCACCCGCAGGGGCGGTCGTCCGTCCGCAACGAGGCCTTGGCCTGCGCGAACAGCGCCGGACCCGGCCCCGGACGGCGGGCGGTCCCGAACCGGCGGCCGGGCGTTGTCAGACCCATGGGAGAGGATCGTTCTCATGACGATCACCCCCGCCGATGAGGCGCTGTCCAGCCTGCCCGCCCTGTCCAGCCGTGCCGCATACAATGCCGCGCTCCAGCAGTTGCGCGAGGCCTCGCAGGCGTACTACGGCGGCGAGAACAGCTCGCTGGACGACGCCGGTTACGACCGGCTGCGCCTGTCCGTGCTCGCCTGGGAGGCCGTGCACCCCGACGAGGTCGCACAGGACTCCCCGACCGGCCTGGTCGGGGACGGCGCCGCCCCGGTCGGCGACATAGCGCACACCACCCGACTGCTCAGCCTCGACAACGTCTTCGACCCGGCCGGTCTCGCCTCGTGGGGAGCCTCCCTCGAGCGCCGCCTGGGCCACGCGCCCACGGGCGGCTTCACGGTCGAGCCGAAGATGGACGGAGCGGCCGTCGCCGCCCGCTACCGTTCCGGGCGGCTGGAGCAGATCATCACCCGCGGCAACGGCACTCACGGCGAGGACGTCAGCCACGTCATCGGCACCATCGAGGGCCTGCCCGAGCAACTGCCCGTGCCGGCCACGTTCGAGGTGCGCGGTGAGGTCCTGTTCACGCAAGCGCAGTTCGAGACCGCGAACGAGGTCCGCACCGCACACGGCGCGCAGGTCTTCGCGAACCCGCGCAACGGCACGGCCGGCACGTTGCGCGCGAAGGACCGTCCGTACCGGCTCGCGATGACGTTCTGGGCGTACGGAGCGGTCGAGCTGGACGGCGCCGCCGTCGCGCCCTCCGGGGCCACGCACGCCGAGGCCCTGGCCGCCGTCGCCGAGGCCGGGGTGCAGACCACGGCCGCCACACCCGCCGGTCTGCACGTGGTCGCGACCCTCGCCGAGGCGCAGCAGAAGGTCGATGAGATCGCCGCACTGCGCCCCGCCCTGCCGTTCGGTATCGACGGCGTCGTGATCAAGGCGAACGACGCGGCCGAGCAGGCGGCGGCCGGATTCGGCAGCAGATTCCCGTACTGGGCGATCGCCTTCAAGCTTCCGGCCGTCGAGCGGCAGACCGTGCTGAAGGACGTGGTCTGGGACGTCGGCCGTACCGGCGTCCTGGCGCCGACGGCCATCCTCGAGCCGGTGGACATCGACGGATCCACGGTCACGCGCGCCACCCTGCACAATCCCGCAGACATCCGCCGCCGGGACCTCCACCTCGGCGACACCGTGACGGTCTACAAGGCGGGCGACATCATCCCCCGCGTCCAGGCGGCCGTCGTCGAACGCCGTCCGGACGGCGCACCGGAGGTGCCGCTGCCCACCGCATGCCCCCACTGCGGCGGAGAGATCAACAAGGACCAGGAGCGCTGGCGCTGCGCGAAGGGAACGGCGTGCGCGCTGCCCGCCCTGATCGAGTACGCCTCCGGACGCGACATGCTCGACATCGACGGCCTGGGCAAGACGTACGTCAAGGCCCTGATCGAGTCAGGTGACGTCACCGACGTCGCCGACCTTTTCACCCTCACCGAGGAGCAGCTCACCACCGCCTCCGGCAGTGCCAAGCGCGGGGCGAGGCTGGCCGAGCAGATAGCGGCCGCCAAGGCCCGTCCGCTCAGCCGCGTCTTCTGCGCTCTGGGCGTGCTCGGCACCGGTCGCAGTATGTCCCGCCGCATCGCCGCGCACTTCGGCACGATGGATGCCATCCGGCAGGCTGACGCATCGCAGATGCAGGAAGTCGACGGCATCGGCGGGGAGAAGGCCCCCGTCATCGTCGAACAGCTCGCCTCCCTGTCCCAGGTCATCGACAAGCTGATCGCGGCGGGGGTCAACATGCAGGAGCCGCAGCAGCCTCAGGCAGTGGGCGAAGGCCCACTGGCGGGCAACACCGTCGTGGTCACCGGCAAGATGAGCGGCCCGCTGGAGCACATGGGGCGCTCGGAGATGAACGCGCTGATCGAGAAGGCCGGCGGCCGGGCGGGCGGCAGTGTCAACTCCAAGACCACCTACCTGGTCTGCGCGCCGTCCCCGAGCGGGAAGCCGAGCTCCAAGGCCGTGAAGGCCACGGACCTGGGTGTCACGGTCCTCACCCCGGAGGCCTTCGCCGAACTCGTCACCGACTACCTGGCCTGACCGCGGCCGCCACCTCACCGGCCGCAGCGGGCGGGCCGCCGGGCACGGCCGGCCGCTGACCCTCACGTCGCACTGGTCAGGCGGGCGGTGTGGAGGGCTCGGTGGGGGTGAAGATCCGGTCGAGGTGGTGGTGGAGTACCGCGACGGCGGACTCGGGCCCCCGCTGGCCCACGAGGATGCTGGTGCCCATGGTCGCCGTCATGGCGAGCAGGCTGATCGCCTCCGTGCGCGCGTCGGTGCGGGGGTCGGCCAGACCGGCTTCCTGCGCCTGCTGGAGGAGGCCGGCCAGGGCGTTCTCCGCGGCGTCCGGGTTGTCGATGAAGGGTTGGGCGGCCAGAGCCTCGTCGGTCACCGACAGGATGGAGTAGGAGCTGTAGAGGAGGTGGAAGGTCCGGCTCTCCTCATCGGTGGGGAGGGAGGCCAGGAGCAGTGCCTCGATCGTCGCGCGTGGGCCGGGGTTCCGGCCGGCGGCGGCGAGGCGGGCGCCCACCCGTGCCGTGAAGCGGTCGGTCAGGTGCTGGAGACCGTAGAAGAGCAGCTTCTCCTTGGTCTGGAAGTAGTACTGCACGAGCCGGAGCGACACTCCGGCCTCGGCGGCCACGTCGCGCATGCCCACGGCGTGCAGTCCGCGCCGTCCGGCGACCCGGACGAGCGCCTCGGCGATCTGGGTTCGCCGCTCCTCGTGGTCCACGCGCTTCGGCATGTGTCGTGTCTCCGCCCGTCGGTGGGGTGTTCGCTGTCCGGGCTCGCCGGACCTCTTCATGGTACCGCCGTACCATCTATATGGTACGTTCGTATTACGAAAAACGGATCTTCCCGGAGGTGCCCGTGCCCGAGAACACGACCCGAACCCGCGCGCGCCGAGACATCGGCCGCTACGTGAACGACGCCCTGCGCGACCGGTACTTCGCCGCCTGCGACGCGCTCTACGCGAAGGGGGCGCCCGCCCGCGCCGAAAGGGACGTCGAGACCAGCTTCGGCACCACGCACGTCTACCGGTACGGCCCCACCGACCCGGCCGCCGAAGCCCGCACCCCCATCGTCCTGATCCACGGTTCGGGCGGCTGCTCCGCCCAGTGGTATCCCAACACCCGCGCGCTCAGCGCCGAACGCCCCGTCTATGCCCTCGACACCCCCGGCGACCCCGGCCGCAGCGTCCAGAGCGAGCCCATGTGGCAGCCGGAGCGTGCGGCCCAGTGGATGGACGAGGCCCTCGACGCCCTCGGCCTGGACCGGGTCCACCTCGTCGGCTCCTCCTACGGCGGCTGGCTGGTCATCAACCAGGTGCACCGGCGGCCCGGTCGGCTCGCTTCGGTCACCGCCCTCGACCCGGGCGGCCTGGAGAAGGTGGGCCTGCGCTTCTTCGTCTGGATCTTCGCCAGCCTCTTCGCCACCTACGCCCCCAAGGCGCTGCGCCCGCGCCTCGCCTCCTGGCTGGAGCAGCCGGTCATCGTCGTCCCCGAGCTCCGCGCGATGATCCAGGCGAGCGTCCGGGCGTTCCGGATTCGCCGCCCCGCCCCGCTGCCGCTGTCCGACGGGGAACTGGGCTCCATCCGGACGCCGTTCTACCTGATCATGGGCAAGCGCAGCCTGCTCGTGCACCCGAAGCGGCAGCTGGACCGCGTGCCGCGCCTGATCCCGGGGGCCCGCGCCGAGATCGTCGCCGCGACCGGCCACGGACCGCAGATCGATCACCCCGACCTGGTCAACGCCCGGATGCTGAGCTTCATGGAGGACGTCGACTCCCTCGACCCCGCCACAGCCCGCGGCCCTGTCGACGCGTAGACCCCGTAGGGCCGAAGGCACCGACAAGGCGCTGTTCCGCATCGCATCCCATCGCATCGCATCGCATCGCATGGAGGGGGCAGGAGGGGGGAGCGGTGTCGGGCAGAGGTATGGGCCTTCCGGCTGCCCGACGGAGTCTTCCAAGGCGAGCACCACAGCTGGCGCGCCCTCGCGTCCACGCCCCCGGCGTGTCCGCTTCGCCTCTCGTGCCGCCTCTGCAATTCCTGCAGAGTGGTGGTCGTTCGTGCCTCCTACGCATCCGACCGCACCACTGGACCCTGGAGTTCCGCTGTGGCCAAGGCCTCTGAAACACCCGGGACGAAGCACGCCGGAACACCCCGGACGACGCCTGCCGACCCGTCTGTCGTCCGGATCGAACGGGATGGCCCCGTCCGTACGGTGATCCTGAGCCGCCCCTCGGTCCGCAACGCGGTCGATGGCCCGACGGCGGCCCGACTCGCCGAGGCGTTCCGCAGATTCGAGGAGGACGAGGACGCGTCCGTGGCCGTGTTGTGGGGGGAGGGCGGTACGTTCTGCGCGGGTGCGGACCTCAAGGCCGTCGGCACCGACCGTGGCAACCAGGTGCTCGCCGAGGGCGACGGGCCGATGGGCCCCACGCGGATGAGCCTGACCAAACCGGTGATCGCCGCGGTCAGCGGCCACGCGGTGGCGGGCGGACTCGAGCTGGCCCTCTGGTGCGATCTGAGGGTGGCCGAGGAAGACGCCACGTTCGGCGTGTTCTGCCGCCGCTGGGGCGTGCCGCTGATCGACGGAGGTACGGTGCGGCTGCCGCGCCTGATCGGCGAGAGCCGCGCGATGGACCTGATCCTCACCGGACGCCCCGTGACCGCCTCCGAGGCGTACAAGATCGGCCTCGTCAACCGCCTGGTGCCGCCCGGGGAAGCCCGCAGGGCGGCCGAGCGCCTCGCCCTCGAGATCGCCGGGTTCCCGCAGCTGTGCCTGCGATCCGACCGGCTCTCCGTACGGGAACAGCACGGTCTGGGCGAGCGGGAGGCCCTGGCCGCCGAGTATCGGCACGGCCTCGTTCCGCTCACCGCGGGGGAGACCCAGGCCGGCGCCGACCGGTTCGCGGACGGAGCCGGCCGCCACGGCTCCTTCACCGGCTGAGCCCACCGGTGCGCGCACGATGCGGCGTGGCCTGTCACACGCCTGTGACAGTCGGCGGACACGCTCGCGAAGTCACTCGGCCAGGCTCTTCATATAGGAACAAACCAGGGCATTCAGCCCTCTGCTTCCGAAGGCGTGAGCAGCGATTACCGAGCCGATCCGGCGGAGCAAATCCCATGAGCCTCACCCTCACCACGCCGCACACCCAGGCCCCCGCAGCCACCCTGGCCCCGCGTGAGCAGGAGGCCCTGCGCCACATCGCCGCCGGCCGCACCTACCTGCAGACGGCCCGCCACATGGGACTCTCCAAGCACACCGTCGACGCCTACCTCCGCCGCATCCGCGCCAAGCTGAACGTCCACACCACCGCCGAGCTCACCCGACTGGCCATGACCCTCGGACTGTGACAGTCGGTCGCAGAGCGTTCGCACCGCGTTTCCACCCGCCCATAGGGGCGGGTGGCTGAACAGCAGCTTTGGTGAGCTGATTCCCGCCGCACTGAGCGAACTCGGCCTGTTCTTCCCTTAGGCCGCCGGCGAAGCCGGCCGGGAAGCCTCGCGAGCGCTCGCCCGCCGCCCGCCTGCCGTGCGCTCCCGCCGATCGAGCCTGACGGCTGTAGCCGCCCCCCGCACCCCGGCGTTGCCGGAGGGTGAGGAGGGGGGAGTGGGAGGGCGAGTACAACCGGCAGAACGCCCGGGCGCGGGAGGGAGGTCACAGGCCTGGACCCTTATGCTCCTCTTGCTCCGTATGTCACCCTGACCGGTGAATCGGGTCACCCGCCTGCCGCACGACCCGGACGACCGACCGACACGGAAAACGCCCATGTCTCTGCCGTTCCCGTCCCGCGCCCTGCCCGCCGTACTGGCCGGCGCCGTGACCGCCCTGCTGGTGGCGTGCGCCCCCTCGGTAGCCGCCGGCGCTGCGGCCCGGCCGCAGTCGGCGCCGGTACCCGCCTCTTCTGCCGCCGCCCCGCCTGCGGTCTCTGCGGAGCCCACACCCACCCGGGAACCTTCCCCCGCAGCCCCCACCGCCCCCACCGCTCCCGCCGCGTCGGCGTCCGCCGCCCCGGACGCCGACGTCCGGACCCAGGCCTCGATGCTGTCCATACCCTCCGTGGGCATCTCCGGGCTGCGCGTGGAGCCGTACGAGGGCACCACCGACGACGTGCCGGGGACCCGCATCCAGGACCGCGGCCTGGCGGCCAGCCCGTACGGGCAGCGAGGCGGGGTCGGACCCGGTCAGGTGGGCAATTTCCTGATCACCGCGCACCGTCTGTCGGCAGGAGGTCCGCTGCGCGACCTGCCCGCGGTGGACAAGGGCGACACGGTCCTGGTGACCGTGGGCGGGGTCGAGTACACCTACGAGATCGTCGCAACCCGTAAGACGTCCTTCCGGTCGGAGCGCTCGCTGAGCGAACAGCGCGCGGCGGTGCCCGGAAAGCCCGGGGCGGCCCCGAGCCAGGCCATGATCACGATCTCCACCTGCGCCACACCGGAGGACCACGCCGAGGGCAACTTCTGGAGCGATGTCCAGGGCAACCCCGAGCATCGCATCGACAAGGTCGGCGTCCTGCGCAAGACCTCCGTCGCCGAGTCCGCCCACTGACGCACGGACCGTGGGGATCGCGCCGGCGCCCGGCTCGGCCAGCCGCCGCCTGGCTGGTGGGCTCCCGGCCGCTACGCGTACCGACCGGTAATTCCAGCCAATTCTCGGCTCAGGCCTGGCATGCTCCTGACACTTCAAGGTCCCTGTGGGACTCTCCCGGCACGCACTCCGCACCCTCTGAGAGGCCCAGCGCCTCGCCCACCCCCACCAGCACGTGGCATGGAGGAGCGATTCATGAAGCACATCGTGCACAGGACCCGCGGCACCCGCATCGCCCGCCTCACCGGGATCGCGACACTGGTCGTCGCGGCGGCCTTCACCGGTACCGGCACCGCCCTCGCCCACAGCCCCGGCGCCTCGGCTGCCGACCAGAAGGTCGACGGCGTGATCGTGGTCGCCGGCAACAGCTGCAGCTGGACCAACGCGAGCACCAGCGCCGCTGCCCCCGCCCCCCTCACCGTCGACCGCACCACGATCAACGCGCCGGGAGGCAACCTGGCCTGTGGCGGCGGCATCGCCGCCAGCCTCAACAACAACCCTGCCTTCACCTTCGACGACGCCGCCGGCACGGCGCGGACCGATCTGATCGACATCACCGGCAGGCAGAGCTTCATCTCCTGCCGATACAAGGCGACGAACATCGTGTGGGACCGCGACGGGGCAAGCAGGAAGTACGTCAACCGGGCCTTCACCGCCGCCAAGACCTCGGGCAGCTTCCTGTGTCCGGGCTCGGTCGCCACCCCGGCCGGGGACGCGCCCATGCTGTTCCGCTGATCCGGCGGACCTGCTCACCACGGCCGCCTCCCGGGCACCTGCCGACGGCGCGCACGCCCGCCGGCGCCCCAGGGATCCGCGTGATGGGCAGATCACCGCATGCAGGGCGGGGCGGGCCTGAGCTCCAGGGCCTGCTCCGGACCCTGCGCGTCCCATCCCGGGAGGCGGCCGACCGAACGCGGTGCAGCAGCACCGGTCGGCCCCGGCGCTGCCGTCCGACGGTCTGCACGGGCATGATGACCATATGAGGGTGTGTCCGGCCGCCGGTGGAGGAGCCGGCGTCCCACGGTTCTTCGAGGTGGCTCCCACACCTCGGACCGCCGTCGTATGGCTGCCTCCGGCCGGACTGTGGCCTCCCATCCAGAGCATCCGTGCCGAGCACGACCCCCAGATCCGCCGCTGGCCTCCGCATGTGAACCTGATCTTCGGCTTCGTCCCGGAGGCCGACTTCGCCGGCGCGGCCCCGCTGCTGGCCGCCGCTGCCGCCGGCATCGAGCCCTTCTCCGCCCGCCTCAGCGGAGTGCGTGCCTTCCGCCACCGCAGCTACGCCACCGTGTGGCTGGACCCCGCCGCGGCCGGCCTGTCCCCGTGGACGGCCCTCCAGGGGGCCCTGGTGGAGCCCTTCCCCCGATGCCGCGGCCGGTTCCCGTCGTTCACGCCGCACCTGTCGCTCGGACGTACCCACGACCCGCGGCGCCTGGCCGCGGAGTGCGGCGCCCGCCTCGGCAGCCTGTCGGCGCAGGTCCACGAGGTCGCGGTGCTCTCCCGGCGCGACGAGGAGCCCATGCAACCCCGTGTGACGATCAGCCTGGGCACGGGCGAACTGCACTGGCACGCCGACTCCGACACCTCACACGGCCCCGGCCACACCGATGTCCCCCGTGCGAAGTGACGCCTCCGGGTCCGGCGCGGCGCCTCACCGGGCGGCCCGACAGGGCCGGCGCGGGCGCCGGGGGCAGGGGGCCACGCCGTCGCGGCTCTGGCCGTGGGCCGCACCGCGCCCGGTGGAACCACCCTGCGCACCCCGCGGCTCAGGGGCACACGGGGCCGACCGCTTGGCCCCGCAGGTACGCCGTCCGTTCGTCCGGGGTGAGGTCGCGGTTGACGGACTGGCAGATCTTCTTGACGGCTGCGGCGGGCGCGGGGAGCGCGACTTTCCACAGCCGCGCCGTCATGTCGTCGCTGCCGGAGGCGACGGTGCGTCCGTCGGGGCTGAACGCCAACGACGCCACCCTGTCGGAGTGCCCGAGCAGTGTGGTGCGGGTCTTGGCGGACTCGACGTCCCACAGCCGCACGGTGCCGTCTGTGCTTCCGCTGGCGATGGTGCGGCCGTCGGGGCTGAACGCCACCGCGTTGACGTCGCTGGTGTGGCCGATCAGTGTGCGACGCGTCTTGCCCGTTGCCGCGTCCCACAGCCGCACGGTGCGGTCGTAACTGCCGGTGGCGACGGTCCGTCCGTCCGGACTGAAAGCCACTGATGTCACCCCGTCAGTGTGGCCGGTGAGGGCGGTGCGGGTTTCGCCGGCGGCCACGTCCCACACGCGCGCCGTACGGTCGCCGCTTCCGGTGGCAAGGGTGCGGCCGTCGGGGCTGAACGCCAGAGAACCCACGAAGGCGGTGTGCTCACCCATGACGGTCTGGACCTTCCCGGTCTTCACGTTCCACAGCGCTGTCGCTCCGTCGTCCGCGCCGGTCGCCAGGGTCTTTCCGTCAGGGCTGAACGCCACCGCGTCCACCTTGTCCGCGGGGACGGCGATGGTGCTGCGGACCTTGCCGCCGGCCACGTCCCACAGCTGTACCTCGCTGTCCCAGCGACTGGTGGCGAGGGTGCCTCCGTCGGAAGTGAAGGCCGCCGAAAGCACCGCGCCGCGGTGGTTGAGGGTGCTGTGTGGCTTGCCGGAGACCACGTCCCACAGCTTGACCGCCCCCAGGGCTTCGCCGGTGGCCAGGAGACTGCTGTGGGGACGGAACGCCACTGCCAGCACCGCGCCGGTGTGCCCCGCCAAGACGCTGCGGTCTGCCACATCCCACAAGCGCACGCTGTAGTCGACACTGCCGGAAGCGACGGTGCGTCCGTCGGGGCTGAACGCCACCGATTCCACCTCGTTGGTGTGCCCGAGGAGGGTGGCGCGGACCGCTCCCGTGGCCACGTCCCAGATCTTCACGCCGTGATCGACACTTCCGATGACGAGCATGGTTCCGTCAGGGCTGTACGCCATGGAGTGGATGGGGTTGCCATCGCCGTACAGCGTGGTGCGCGTTTTCCAGGTGTCGACGTCCCACAGCCCTACCGACCCGTCGCCGTTTTCGGTGACGAGGGTGCGGCCGTCGGGACTGAACAGCACCGAGCCCACGAGGCCTTCCCCCTCGGGCAGCGTCCTGAGGGCCGCTCCGCTGTCGACGTCCGAGATGCGCACGGTCGAGCCACCGCCGCTGGCAAGCGTGCGGCCGTCGGGGCTGAACGACACCGCGTGCACGATGTCGGTGTGCTCACGCAGGGTGATGCGGGGCTTTCGGGCGGCAACGTCCCACAGCCGCACGGTCGCGTCGTTGCTGCCGGTGGCGAGCGTCTTTCCGTCGGGGCTGAACGCCACTGCATTCACCTGGCTGCTATGCCCCGTCAACGTGGCGAGGGGCTTGCCGGTGGCCACGTTCCACAGCCGCACCGGCCCTTCGTTGCTGCCGGTGGCGAGGACGCTGCCGTCGGGGCTGAAAACCAGTGAAACCACGGCCACGGAAACGTGGTCGAGTGGGATGCCGGCCTTCCCCGTAGCCGTGTCCCACAGCCGTGCGGTGCCGTCTGCGCTTCCGCTCGCGAGGGTGTGTCCGTCCGGGCTGAACGCCACCGCGTATACGCCGCTGCCATGGCCCGACAGACGCCGGTGCAGTGGCAGAGCCGCGGCGTTGCTCAGGCTCTCCTGCGCTTCGGGCGTGTGGCTCGCGCGGTACGCCTGGATGGCCAGGAGCGAGGCCAGCTCGGGGTTCGAGGTGATGAGGGTGTTGGACTGGGCCGCGAGCTGACGGGACTGGGCTGCCTCACGTGCGGTCACCGCTGACCGCCACTGCCATAGGACGCCGACCCCGGCGATGAGAGCGAGAGCGAGCAACGCGGCCAGGATCGTGTTGAGCCGTCGGCTGCGTCGGATGACGGCCCGTTGGCGGTCTCGGCTGGCGGTGAGGAAAGCCGCGATGTCGCCGGGGAGGCGGTGTTTCTGCGCCAGTTCGAGACCTTCCGCCAGTGCCGTGCCGCCGAGCAGGTCGCCCTGGTCGGCCGTCTCTGCCCAGCGGGCCTGCCGCTTTTTCGTGGCGTCGAGCCACTCGTGGAAGCGGCGGTCCTGCGCCGCCCATTCGCGCAGTGTGCCCCAGTCACGGATGAGCGCGTCGTGGATCAGTTCGGCCACCGGTTCGCCAGGAGGTGCGTCCGCTTTTCGCGGGTCGCGCAGTGTCTGGGTGATGATGATCCGGTGGCGCGTGAGCGTGGCGATGACGCTGTCGACGTCAGTGCCCGGTGTCTCGTCGGGTTCAACGGCCAGCTCGCGCAGTTCACTCAAGGGGACCTGGGCGCGGACGGCCGGGATACGACGGCTGGGGTCGGCGGGGTGTACCAGGGAGGTCAGGATACGGCGGGCGATGGGCCGTTGAGCGGGTGACAACTCGTCGAGGGCGCTGTCGCACCAGGTCGTCAGGCTGCCGCTGACCGCTCCGATCCGACGGTAGGCCTCGTGGGTGAGGTATCCGTCCTTCCGCTGGCGCCACAGTTGGCTGAGGGTCAGCTCCAGCAGGGGGAGCACGGTCGCGGGTGCCTGTCGGGCGGACGCTTCCTCGGGGGTGACCGCGAGGACGTCGGAGACGATCCGCTCCGGCAGCCCGGGCTGAAACCGAAGGCCCACGTCCCCGGCGGGGAGGGCGATGATGTCGTGCAGGTCCCGGTCGCTCAAGGTGCCTGGAACGTTGAGGAGTCCCGGCGTCGCCGCTGCCAGCAGACCGGGGGCGAGAGCGGCCAGCTGGGGATAGAAGTCGTCGCGCATGACCAGGATCACGCTGAGTCCGGTATGCGAGTCGACCGCTTCGACGATCTGGTCCGCGACGGCGGAGGGGTTGATCCGTCGGCCGTCGACCGTCCCGTGGCCATCGGCCGCATGGGTGAAGAGCTCCTCGAACTGGTCGATGACCAGCAAGATGCGCTGGTGGCCCGGTTCGGCCAGGAGCCGTTGGGAGACGGCCGCACCGATCCCATCGGTGCCTGCGCCGGGCAGCCCTGCCCGTTCGATCTCCGCTGTCAGATCCTGCCGCGGCCGCGCGAGCACGGTCAGCCAGCGGTCACCGCCCGGCACCTCTCCCTCTGCCAGCGCACGCAGTACCCCCGCCTGCATCAGCGATGACTTCCCCGATCCCGACGGGCCGAGCAGCAGCGTCAGCCGCTGCTGGCGCGCCAGGTTGGCCACGACCTGCCGGACTGCGTCCTCCCGGCCCTGGAACCATCGGGCGTGCTCCTCCTTGAACGGCTCCAGGTCCCGATACGGGCACACCGCCTGCTCCGCCAGCTTCGGCAGCACCTCCCGCAGTACCTGCGTCGGCGTGACGTACGCGATGTTCTGGCCCCGTTCCAACCGGTCGGGCGCGGTGATCTCGGTCAGCATGCCGACGACCAGGCCGGTCATCTCGTCCAGTACGGGCCCGCCGCTGAAGCCAGTGGTCAGGTCGTTGGCGTCGGTCAGCTGCAGGAGGGCGCTCCGGCCGTCCGTGGCCGGGAGCACATCGCTGGCGACGCCGGATCCGTAGTGCCCTTCCGGTGGGGCCTGCGCGGGAAACCCGTACGAGCGCACCTCATGCCCCCGGCACCCGTCCGCGGAACCGAGCGGGAGCGGCCGTGCACCGGTCGGCGTGCTGCCGAGCCGGATGAACGCCACGTCCTCGCGCTCGGCTCCGCGCCACAGCTCGGCCGACACCTGCCCCTGCACGCGTTCCGCGCCTTCGACGCGCGGGAAGGCCAGCAGGACCGCGCCGCCCGGGCCGCTCCCGGCCGCCTCGACGACGTGCGCACACGTGACCACCACGGTCTCGGCGACCAGGAAGCCCGCCCCGGCCACCGTCCCGTCCGGGGTGAGGATCTGCGCGACCGCCGCGACCAGATCCGCGGAGGTGCCGCCGCTGGTGTCCTGCCCTGTGCCGGTCATCCGGATCAGCTCCCCGCGGCCTCTGCGCCTCGGCGGGCGGGGCCGCCGCCGTCGCCGTTCCAGGACACGGTCACCTTCAGATGGCAGCCGGCCTGGCTCTTCGTGATCACGGCCCCGGCTTCGAACGCGAGGTCGATGCCGAACTCGACGGCGATCTGGTCGGGGCCCGCCTTGCGCAGCTGGTCGAGGGCGGCGCGTGCGACGGCCGTGACCGGCGCCAGCGCGGCTTCCAGCGTCACCGGCAGTTCGCGCACGGCATCGCCGATGCGGCCGGCCTTCACCGGCCCCTCCCGCCACACGGCGCCCGGTTCCTCGACCAGAATGAAGCCACCGCCGTCCAGCGGAATCCGCGTCACGGGTGTCGCCACGTCTCGCCCGCCTCTCGATCCGGCTCGCCATAGGAACGCCACCAGGCTTCACCGCGGGGACCTGTGCCGCACCCCGAGCGGTCCATATGAGAGTTCCCTCCTGACGTGTACCGCCGTTCACCTCGGCAGGTGAGCGGCGAAGTACGACCGTGAGAGGGCGCGAGCGGCGGGTACGGAGACGCACGGATCGGCTCAACGGCTTCCAGCAGCGCGCGCAGCGGCGTACCCGCCGATCATGCCTCCACCGTACGTCCGGGCCGGTCACGTGGAGGCCGCAGTGGTTTCGCCGTGTGGGATGCGCGGGTCGGTTACCGTCGCCGCCCGGGCGGTCAGGACCAGGTCGAGGCGGCTGTTCATGTCCAGCTCGAACAGGCCGTAGGGGTTCCCACGCGTCCAGAGCAGCGGGGACAGCGCCCGCCAGTCGGCGTAGGGTGTCGGCCCCTTCGGATCGGCGAGGACCTGCTGCAGCCCCAGCGTGTTGACGTGGACCAGGGCGGGCTGGAGCAAGTGGAGGGCGGACGTCTCTGGCGCTCTGTCAGGCGGTCGGCTTGACGCAATAGTCACGTTGCCATGCCGATGCCTGCACTGGGGCGTATGAGGAGCAACTGGTCAGCAGCACCGACGTGGCGAGGATGGGAATTGCCGCGAGTAGCCTTCGGCTGTCCTTCTGCACGGCATGGGCATGGCGTGGCCCCGGGGGGTGGCCGGGGGACCCCCCCCGCAGTGGGCCGCGGCGCAAAGTACCCCGGGGGGGTGTGTGGTATAAACAAAAGACGCG
>NZ_JBSGZI010000035.1:0-4619 GCF_053610945.1 Streptomyces sp. NPDC054849 | reverse complement strand
TCGGGGGGGTGGTTGTTTTTCGCCGCGTGTCGCCTGGGGGTTTCTTTCTCCCGGCCTGGGGCTGGGCGTCCCCCGGCTGGTTCGCGGTGCCACGCCGCCCTCAGTGGCCGGCAGCTCATCGTCCCCGTGGGTGTGGCCGCCGGTCTGGATCAGCCGCGGTGCTGGTGTCCGCGGCGGTTCCAGGATTCGGTGTCGACGACCTTGCCGCGGTTGTCGCGGAGGGTGGCCGTGTCGCGCTCGTCCCACACCTGCTGACGGCGGTCCTGGTAGACGTCGCGGCGGGTGTCGCGGCCCTTGCCGGTGTGGACCTTGACGCTGGAGCGGCCGTCCAGGCGGAAGTCGTTGAAGCGGTAGCGGTTGCCGTCGCGGTCCGTGAGGGTGAAGCCGCGCAGGTTGACGGAGTGGCGGCCGGTGTTCTTCACCTCGACCCACTCCCCGTTCAGGGCGCGGTTGGAGCGGTCGTTGCGGCCGGGGCCGTCGTACTGGACGCCGCCGATGACGATCGAGGAGCGAGAGCTGCGGTGGTCACGCCGGTGGTCGTCGTCGGCGGCGGCCGGCAGAGCGGCCGCGCCGATCAGGGTGCCGGAGGCCAGGAGTGCGGCGAGAGCACGGCGGGTGGCGAGAGAAGCAGACATGAAGATGACCCCTTCAACTTCAACAGACAGCCCGGCCCGGCCTCGTGCAAGCCGGCGGGCTTGGAGCGATTCCCCGGCGTCCTGCCGAGGAGCCATACTCTGGCGCCCGTTCGCTGGTAAATGCCGCCTATTCGTCTCGTGTTGCGCAATCCGGATATGTCCGTAACTCTCCCTTGTATCGGACAGCCGTCAAGCCGCGTTGACGTCCCCGACGTCCGCATGCGACTCGCGTCCGCGGGAGGCCTGCGGACACGGCGTGCCTGCCATGGAAGTCCACCCTCGGCCACACCCTTCCTCCCTGCGCCGAACGGGTGCAGGCCCCTGTAACAGCCGCCTCACCGCCTTTTCGCATAGGTCTGCGGAAACGATTCTGGCGTGCGAGCTCGCCTGCCGGAGGTGTACGCCGCGTACCGGAGTGCAGGTGGGCGAGTGGAGCCGTCCCGGCGACGGGGGAGCGGGGAGCCGAGGCGAGGCGGTGCGAGGCGGTGCGAGGCGGTGCGAGGGCCGGACGTCACTCGCCGGCTTCGTCGACGCGGAGGAGAACGCCCCGGCTGTTGCGCTCGTACACACGCGCCCGATTCTTGATGATCTTCTGCTCGACCTCGGCGGCCAGGTCGACGTTGTTCATCTCGGCGAGGGCGGCGACGTAGAGAACGACGTCGGCGAGTTCTTCGCCGAAGTCCGGCAGGCCCTTGCGCCAAGCGGTGAAGGCTTCGCCCACCTCGGCAGTCAGCAGGCCGAACTCCAGGGCCACGTCGGTGGTGTTGAACCCCTTCTCGATCTTGTTGGCCCAAGCGAGCCTCTGTGCTTCTCGGATGTCCACGGCTTCCTCCGGCACGGGATGCAGGTGATGCCGCAGGAGCCTAGCGAGAGTCGGGTCACTGCCGTACGGGGAGCTCCTTCGGAATGCCGGTGGGCTGGCCCGTGAACCGGCCGATCGCGGGGTTCGCTCAACCATCCGCTGATCATGTGCGGTCTTGTCGAGTGAAAGCGGACCCTGCTGCTTCCACGGGAGCCGCACGAGTACGTACCAGGGAGCACGGCGAACGGTTAGGAGCACAGCATGGCGTTACGGAAGACCGCACGCGTCGGCGCGGTGGGTCTCTTGGCGGCCGCGATGGCGGCCACCGCCCTCGCGGCGCCCGCCCAGGCATCCTCGGACACCGCACCCGCTACGACGGGGCACGAGGCGACGGGGCACGAGGCGACGGGGCACGAGGCGACGGGGCACGAGGCGACGGGGCACGAGGCGACGGGGCACGAGGCGACGGGGCACGAGGCGACCCGGCGTGCGATGGACGCGGAAGTGAAAGGGGGCATCCCCGGGATCACGGCCCAGGTACGCGACGCCAACGGCGTCTGGAAGTCGACGTCGGGTGTCGGCAACCTGACGACCGGCGCGCCGCGCGGCACGAACGACCGGTTCCGGGTCGGCAGCATCACCAAGACGTTCGTGGCCACCGTCCTGCTCCAGATGGAGGCGGAGGGGAAGCTGCGTCTCGACGACACCGTGGAGCGTCATCTCCCCGGCCTGGTACGGGGCAACGGCAACGACGGCCGCAAGATCACCGTACGCCGGCTTCTGAGCCACACCAGCGGTCTCTACGACTACCTGGCCGACGAGGAGTACCTCGACACGTACATACGGGGCGAGGGCTACCTCCAGCACCGGTACGACACCCTGCCGCCCAGGAAGCACGTGAAGGTGGCCCTCTCCCACGAGCCGTTGTTCAAGCCGGGCGCCAAGTTCTCGTACTCCAACACCAACTACATCCTGGCCGGGCTGATCATCGAGAAGGCGGGCGGGCGGACGTACGAGGCCGAGGTCCGCGACCGCATCATCGAACCCCTGGGCCTCAGGGCCACCTCCAACCCCGGCAACAGCATCCACATACCCCGCCCCAGCAGCCGTAGCTACTCCAAGCTCTTCGAGTCGGCCCCCGACCGGATCGACGACGTCACCGAGATGAACGGGTCGCAGGGCTGGGCCGACGGCGACATCATCTCCACCACCGGTGACCTGAACCGGTTCTACAGCGCCCTGCTGCGCGGCGAGCTGCTCCCGCCGCAACAGCTCAAGGCCATGAAGACCACCGTTTCGACCCCCGAACGCCCCGACATGTCCTACGGGCTCGGTATCACGAAGTTCCGGACGAGTTGCGGCACGACGGTCTGGGGCCACGGCGGAGGCATGGTGGGGTCGACCTCCCTGGCCGTCACCACCGAGGACGGCCGCCACCAACTCGCCTACAACCGCAACGGGGACTGGAGCGTGGGAGCCCCGAACGCCATCATGGAGGCCGAGTACTGCCCCACACCGGCCCCCTCCGGCTGAGCCGGACGCACACGTCCACCGCCGGTGGGCCTGGCGGTGGCCGATCATCGGCCCCGGCGCTGCCTCCCCACGTGGGGAGCGCCGGGGCCTCTGGCAAGGAACCGGGCTGTGGGCCGTGGTCATCCGCTCCACCGCCTGGGGCTGGGCGAGCACCCGTACCCTCGCCTCCCTCACGGCGGCGGTCGTGGCCGGCGGGCTGTTCCTCGTACGGGAGCGGCCGGCCGGGCACCCGCTGGTCGACCAGCCTGGCCCCGGCCCTGCTGGTGGCGGGTCAGCGGGCCGCTCCGCTCGGGGTGAGGCCGGCCCGGCACATGCGGCCGACCGCGGTGATGGCGCTCTCGGGGGCCGTCGCGGGCACGGGGATGTACGCCCTGGCCGAGGTCGGCGCCTGGTGGCTGTACGTGCCGGTGTTCGCGTGGTGCGGCCTCGGGCTGGGGCTGGGCTGGACCTTCTCCAGCGTGGCGACCCAGCAGGTAGTCGCGCCGGCCCGGGCGGGGGAGGCGTCGGGCGTGCTGCTGACGTTCCTGGTCACGCCGGGTGCGATCGCCCTGGCCGGGACGGCGGCGGCCATCACGGCGATGACGCCGCAGCGGCTGCCCGAGGACGCCTACGACGCGATCCTGCGCCTGGGCGGTGTGGTCATCCTCGCAACGGCGGTGGTCGTCATGGCCGTACGCCACCGGCTCGTAATGCTCGGCAGAATCCCGCCGCTGTGGATGCGGGCAGGCGCTGACGCCGGGCAGGAGCCGGACCGCCGCCCCTGACGCGGCCCCGCCCGGCCCGGCCCCCCGGCCGAGGCGCCGTTCGCCCCTGACGCGGCCCCGCGCCCGGGCCGGCCCGACCAGACAAAGGCGCCGCCGCCAGCCTCGACCTGCTGCCGTGGAACTCGTGCCGCATCAGGCGACGTTCGCCCCGTCGTGACGCATCCCTGCAGTGATGCGCAGGGCTCGCAGCGCCCGGTCGAGGTCCGCTCGGTTCCCCGGCGCGCCGGCACGACTTCGCGAGAGCGGGCGGGTGAGGCGGGGCTGGGCGTGCGCGTTGATGACGGGCCATGCTCGGTGGTCGGCGGCTTGGGCGTCCAGCAGGTTTGGCCGGGGGAGTGCGGGATAAATGGTCGAAGATCGGACTTATGTTCGACTTTCAATCAATCTCGTGAGAAGTCCGACAATCATCCGGCCGTGGTGGGAAGCTTCCCCGACAGGGCGAGGTGCGCGACGGTGCGTAGCTGCCCAGGGGAGGTCTCATGCGTGGATCGTTGTTGCGAAAGGCCCGCGGCCTGCTGGCGGGCTCAATGATGGCAGCCGGGGTGGTCGGCCTCAGCGCCGCTCCGGCGAGTGCCTGGACGGGGGGAAATGTCTGGGTGAACTTCGGCAACTGGAACTGCCCGGCCGGTGGATCGGTGGTCGGGGTCTATTGGGGAGTGGATGCCTATTCAAGTGGGCCTGCCGGCGGCGACTGGGGTGACAACGTCATCTACCCGCGCGTCCGTGTGGGAGCCGGGGCGTACAACACCCTGAGCTATCAGACCATGTGCAAGAAATGGGGCTGGTACACCTACCGCGGCGTCGTGAGCCAGCGGACCCTGACGCCGTACAAGCCGGGCCTGAGCTACTGGTACTAGCTTGTCCGTCGGCGGCGGTATCCGGTGA
>NZ_JBSGZI010000034.1:0-72486 GCF_053610945.1 Streptomyces sp. NPDC054849 | reverse complement strand
GGGGGGGGTTGTCTCGTACCCCCTGGTCCCCCCCCCCGCCGACCCCACCCCCGCGTTGGGGGGCCAGCCCGGGCGGGCGGGCCCCATCCACCCGCCCGCTCCCGGCGAGGCGCTGGTGCGGTTCGTGGACGCGGAGGAACAGGCGCCGTTCGCGGAACACCTCGCGCCCGGCGTGCTCGACGCCGCCGAGCGTCAGCGTGCCGACCGGTTCGTGCGGCCCCAGGACCGCGCCTCCTATCTGGCCGCGCACGTGGCGCTGAGGTTGATGCTGGGAGCCCTGCTCGACACCGCGCCGGGCGACTTGGTGATGGCCCGCGACGCCTGCCCCGAGTGCGGCGGCCCCGGCGGGCGACCGGTCCTCGTGGGCGGCGGCGCCCACTTCTCCCTGTCGCACAGCCGGAATGCGGTGTTCGTGGCCTGCGCGTCCACGCCGGTCGGGGTGGACGTGGAGGCCGTGCCGACGTCCCGGGTGCTGGCGGGGAGCGAGGACTTCTTCCACCCGGACGAGGCCGCCGAACTCGCCGCGCTCCCCGAGCCCGGGCGCCCGGCAGGCTTCGCACGTCTGTGGGCGCGCAAGGAGGCGTATCTGAAGGGCACCGGAGCGGGACTGGGGCACGAAGGACACCGGACCTACCTGGGGATCGGCCCGGCCGCCGAGTCCGTCCGCCCGCACTGGTCCCTCACCGACCTTCCGGCCCCCGAGGGGTTCGCCGCGGCGCTCGCGCTGCGCGCCCCCTCGGTGCACTGGCACTGAGGCCTGCCGGAACCGCCCGGGCGGCCTCCTCGACGCTTCAGGCCAGGCCGAAGAGAGCGCTCAGGCGGGGCAGGCGGGCCGTGATCTCCTCCTCGTCGTCGAAGTCGAAGTCCCAGGAGGGGTCCAGGGGCGGGTAGCGGATCGTGAAGGAGTCCGCCGGGAGTTCGCGCCCGGTGGCCGTCCCGTAGGCCGTCCATGCGATCGAGAGGGCCTCCTCGTCCCACAGCTCCAAGCCCCCCGCCGCGGCGTCGCGGACCGCCGGGTGGGCCGCCAGGGAGTCCGGGTCCGCCAGGGCCGCGTCGAAGGCCGCCCGGCCCTGGGTGAGGAGCCAGCCGCGGAAGTAGTCGAAGCCGTCGTCCGAGCAGCCGCCGTTGATCACATAGGCCGCGGCCCAGAGCGGGTTGCGGTAGGACTCCGCCAGCAGGTCCCACAGCACCTGCTGGGCCGCGGCTATCTCCGTCTCCGGGAAACCTGACAGCAGTTCCGCCGCGCGCGGGGCCACCTCTTCCGCTGCCGCGTCCGCGCGGGCCGTCTCGATCAGCTTCCAGAACGTCTGCTTGTCCATGGGGAAAGCCTGGCAGCCGGGTCTGACATCAGCCCTCGGCGCCGAGGAAGGTGTGCAGGGACGCTGTGAGCGCGGCGACGAAAACGTCCTGCACTTCCGCCGGCAGCAGGTCCAGGGAGAGGTACGGGTTCAGGTCCTCCAGCTCGACGAGGAGCAGTTCGCCGGACGGCGCCCGGCAGGCGTCCACACGCTGGATGCCGTGGTCGAGGGTGTTCCACTCGACGAAGGCGCGGGCGAAGGCCAGGTCCGCCTCGGTCGGGGCGTAGGGCCGGAGCTCCCAGCGGCGGGCCGGATCGGGTGCGTAGAGGGCGTACTGGAAGGCGTCGTCGACGAAGTAGAAGGACACCTCGTACGTGAAGTCGATGCGCGGCTGGATGAGGACGTGCCCCGCCGGGCCCGTCGGGGTCGCCGTGAAGGTGAGGCCGATGGAGTCGGCGCCCTGCTTCGGCTTGACCGCGTAGGAGGGGACCTGCGGCAGCTCCGCCAGGCGGGCCGGGTCGTCGACCGTCGGGATGACCGGGTAGCCGGCGGCCGTCAGGTCGAGGAGGTACTGCTTGCCCGCCATGTCGGCGCGGCCGGTGAGCGGGTTGTAGACCCGGGTGCCGGCGGTGAGGGCGGCGGCGCGGAAGGAGTCGTAGGCCTGCTGGTAGTGCAGGACCGGGCCGCTGTTGCGGACGATCACCGCGTCGAAGCCCATCGGTATGAGGGCCTCCGCGTCGGCCGGGTGGCACAGGACCGGTTCGAACCCGGCGGCCCGGAGGCGCGAGGAGAGGAAGATGTCCTCGTCGCAGTAGCGGCGGCCGCGTGCGGGGTACGCCAGGTCGGTCACGAAGAGCAGAGGCATGGCGCCAACCTATCGCGGGCACTGATCAGCGCATGAAATACCTCGTACGGGACAAAGTGCTGGCCATCGGGGACGACTACTGGATCGAGGACGAGGACGGACGGCACGCCTTCCTCGTCGACGGGAAGGCACTGCGGTTCCGGGACACCCTGGAGCTGAAGGATCCCGACGGTCGGATCCTGATCACCCTGCGGGAGAAGCTGTTCGGCTTCCGCGACGCCATGACCCTGGAGCGGGACGACCAGCGGCTCGCGGTGATCCGCAGGAAGCGGCTCTCGCTGCTGCGGGGCCACTTCCGCGTGACCCTGATCGAGGACACCGAGCTCGATGTGAGCGGGCGGATCCTGGACCGGGAGTTCAAGGTCGAGTACGGCGGGGAGCTGCTCGCGCTGATCTCGCGGCAGTGGTACCGGGTCCGTGAGACGTACGCGGTGGACGTGGTCCGCGAGGACGCGGACGCGGCGCTGCTGATCGCGGTCGCCGTGTGCGTGATCCGGATGGCCGAGAAGGAGCGGGAGGACGCCGGCGTCACGTGAGGACGGACGCACGGGGAAGCGGCCGGGGTCCCGGGGGGAGGCGTGTTCCTGCGTCTCGCCCTGATCGCGGTGGGCGCCGCCGCCGTATTGGTCGCTCTGGCCATCGCTCCCGGAATCCGCCGACTGGTCGTGTCGACCCGTCTGCTTTCCCGGGGTGCGCTGGCGTGCCCTGCGCCCACCGCCCTGGCGGCGATCCGTGTCTGGCTCGACGTCGGCTGATCCCGGGTGTCCCGGACGCCGCCTCCCGGCCGGCCGGCCGCCCAGGTCAGCGGGCTAGGTCAGCGGGCTAGGTCAGCGGGCCGCAGCAGCTGGCCGGGGCAGCTGGCCGGGGCAGCCGCCTCGGTCAGCGGTGCAGGCGGCGGTCCTTCAGGGCCGGGAACTGGGCGCGGGTGTCGGGGACCTTGGCCGGGTCCAGGTCGACGGTGAGGACCTCCTCGCCGGGGCCCGCCTCCGCCAGGACCTCGCCCCACGGGTCCACCACCAGGCTGTGTCCGGCCTGTTCGACGCCCGCGTGGGTGCCGGCCAGCCCGCACGCCAGGACGTACGACTGGTCCTCCACGGCGCGCGCCCGGTTGAGCAGGGTCCAGTGCGAGCGGCGGCGCGCGGGCCAGCCCGCCGCGACGATCATCGTGGTGGCCCCCGCGTCGACCAGACCGCGGAACAGTTCCGGGAAGCGCAGGTCGTAGCAGGTGGCGATGCCGAGGGTCTGCTCCGGCAGCTCCAGCGTGGTCAGGGAGTCGCCGGCGGACATGAGGACCGCCTCGCCCTGGTCGAAGCCGAAGCGGTGGATCTTGCGGTAGGTGGCGGCCAGCTCGCCCGCCGGGGAGAGGACGAGGGCGGTGTTGTAGAGGGAGCCGTCACCCGCCCGCTCCACGACCGAGCCCGCGTGCAGCCAGACCCCGGCGTCGCGCGCGGCCTGGGACATGGCCTCGTAGGTCGGGCCGTCCAGCGGTTCGGCCTCGGTCTCGAACTGCTCGTACGCGAAGGCGCCGACCGGCCACAGCTCCGGAAGGACGACGAGGTCGGAGCCCGCCTGTTCCCGTACGAGCTCGGCCACGCGGACACGTCGGGAAGACACCGACTCGCCCTCGTTCACTGCGATTTGGATCAGCGAGGCGCGCACACTACCACCGTCCTGGCGTTCAAGCCGTCAACTCGGGCCTACGATCGTCACACGAAAGCACTGCCGGGGTGCTCACCGGCAGCGTAGTTTTGGAAACTGAGTCCACTGCTTCCGAAACGCGTCACTGAACAGCACCGCGAGGGGTCCCGTTGACCGTCCATCCGCATCCCAGCCTCAAGCCCTATGCCGACGCGTGGACGCACTCCATCGAGGCGATATCCGAGCTGGTCCTCCCCTTGACGGAGGGCGAGTGGAACCGGGCGACGCCGTGTCCCGGCTGGTCGGTCCGTGACGTCGTGTCACACATCATCGGCATCGAATGCGAGCAGCTCGGGGACCCGCGGCCGATCCACACGGTGGCGAGGGACCTGCGGCACGTGGTGGACGAGTTCAGCCGGTACATGGAGGTGCAGGTCGACGTACGACGGCACCACACCGCGCCGGAGATGACCTCGGAGCTGGAGTACACCGTCATCCGGCGCTCGCGGCAGCTGCGCAACGAGAAGCGGGATCCGGCCACGATGGTGCGGGGGCCGCTGGGCGACCAGGTGACCCTGGAGCACGCGCTGCGGCTGCGGGCGTTCGACGTGTGGGTCCACGAGCAGGACCTGCGGGCGGCCCTGGGCGTGCCGGGGAACTGGGACTCGCCGGGTGCGTACGTGGCGCGGGACATCCTGCTCGCCGGGCTGCCGAAGGTGGTGGCGAAGCGGGCGGGTGCGCCGGCGAACTCGGCGGTGGTGGTCGACGTGCACGGTCCGCTGGAGTTCATGCGGACGGTGCGGGTGGACGCGGAGGGCCGGGGGACGGTGGACAAGGCGCCGTCGCTGGGCCCCGCCGTTACCCTGACGATGGACTGGGAGACGTACGTCCGCCTGGCGGCGGGACGGGTGCGCGCGCGCACCGTCGCCGACCGGGTGAAGGTGGAGGGCGACGCGGACCTGGCGGAGGCCATCCTGACGCAGTTCGCCGTGACCCCGTAGGCCCAGCACCAGCGGAGCAGGCACGGCGGCGGGCCCCTTCGTCCACCTATCGGGCAGTTCCTCCTTCCGCCGCCGCCGTGTCCCGGGGCTGCGGCCCTACTTCGCCTCGCGCCCGGCTGTCTCCGGCAGGGGACACGCGCCGGACAGCGGCTCCGATTCCGCCTGCGGTACGGGCGTCGGGGCCGATCCCGGGGCTGCTGCCGGGGCGGGCGCCTGGGCGGGTACCGGTGCGGGTCCCTGCCCGGGTACCGGTGCGGGTACCGATGCGGGGATCGTGATGCGGTTGCGGGCCGCTTCGCGCGCCAGTGCGCGCGGGCGCAGCCGCAGGATCTGGGCGACGCCCACCGCTTCGAGGACGAAGACCGTCGAGAAGGCGATGCGGTAGTTGTCGCCGGTGGCGTCCAGCAGGACGCCCACCGCCAGCAGCGTGGTCATCGACGCGATGAAACCGCCCATGTTCGTGATCCCCGAGGCGGTGCCCTGGCGCTCGGGCGGATTGGCGGGGCGGGCGAAGTCGAAGCCGATCATCGACGCCGGGCCGCAGGTGCCCAGGACCAGGCACAGCGTGACCAGCAGCCCCATGGGCGCCCGGTCGCCGGGGTGGACGAGGACCGCCGCCCAGAGGAGGGCCGTGAGGCCGACCGTGCCCAGGGCGAGCGGGATCCGTGCGGACTGGCGGCGCCCGACGATCTGGCCGTAGACCAGCCCGAGCGCCATGTTCGAGGCGACGACCAGCGTCAGCAGTCCGCCCGCGGTGGTCCGCGACAGTCCCTGGGCCTCGATCAGGAACGGCATCCCCCACAGCAGCAGGAACACCATCGCGGGGAACTGCGTGGTGAAGTGCACCCACAGGCCGAGCCTGGTGCCGGGTTCGGCCCAGGACTCCCGGATCTGGCGGCGTACGAACCCCCCGGAAGGCCCGGAAGGCCCAGCCGGGGAAGCCCCCGTACCACGTGGCACGGGCGCCGGCTCGTGGCCCTCCGGGTGGTCCCGCAGGAACAGCACCAGCGGCACCAGGACCACCAGACCCGCCACCGCGCTCCCCGCGAAGGCCGCGGTCCAGCCGACCCCGTGCAGGACGGGGGCGAGGACGAGTGTGGAGACGAGGTTGCCCGCCATGCCGACCAGTCCGGCCAGCTGCGCCACCAGCGGCCCGCGCCGGGCCGGGAACCACCGGGTGCCCAGCCGCAGCACCGAGATGAAGGTCATGGCGTCGCCGCAGCCCAGCAGGGCCCGGGCGGCCAGCGCCATCTCGTAGGAGGGCGAGAGCGCGAAGCCGAGCTGGCCCACGGTGAACAGGACCGCGCCCAGCGTCAGCACCTTCTTGGTGCCGAGCCGGTCGACCATCAGGCCCACCGGTATCTGCATGCCCGCGTAGACGAGCAGCTGGAGCAGGGAGAAGGTGGCCAGCGCCGAGGCATTGACGTGGAAGCGGTCGGCGGCGTCGAGGCCGGCCACGCCCAGGCTGGTACGGAAGATCACGGCCACGAAGTAGACGGCGACGCCGATGGACCAGACGGCGACGGCCTTCCGGCCGCCGGGAGGATCCTTGACCACGTGCGGGGCGGTCATCGGCCGGGCCCCCGCACCAGTGCCTCGACCCGTCCGATGTGCCCGCGGACGGCGGCGGCCGCCGTGTCCGCGTCCCCGGCCCGCAGCGCGTCCAAAATCTCGGCGTGCTCGGCCAGGGTGCGCTCCAGCCGGTCGGGGTGGGCGTGCAGCACCGCCACGCCCATCCGCAGCTGCCGGTCGCGGAGCTGGTCGTAGAGCCGGCACAGGATCTGGTTGCCGGCACTGCGGACGATCTCGGCGTGGAAGCCCCGGTCGGCGGCCGTCAACGCGGCGAGGTCGCCCCCGGCGGCGTGCCGGCGCTGTTCCTCGAGCAGGGCGGTGAGCCGGTCCAGCAGGCCGGGTGGCGCGGGCACGGCCCTGCGCACGGTGAACTCCTCGACCAGCAGCCGGGTTTCGAGCACGTCGTTGATCTCCTGTGCGGAGACCGGCAGCACCAGCGCGCCCTTCTTCGGGTACAGCTTCAGCAGCCCCTCGGTCTCCAGCCGCAGCAGGGCCTCGCGGACCGGGGTGCGGGACACCCCGACGGCCTCGGCGAGTTCACCCTCGGTCAGAAGGGTGCCGCCTTCGTAGCCGCGATCGAGCACACCCTGCTTGACGTGCCGGTAGACGCGGTCGGCGGCGGTCGCGGCCGTAATGGAGGAGGCGGGCCGGGTGAAGGCGGAGGTGGCGGCGCACATGCGTGCAGGATAGATACAAGAGAGGTGCAAGCCGTGCCGGGTCCAGGATGCGGACGACGCCCGGCTCGCCGCCCCTGCATCCCGCCCGGCTCCCCGCCCCCTGCATCGCGCCCGGCCCCCGGCCCTGCATCGAAGGATGTACGGCACCTTCGTCCGCCCGCAGGACGTACGGGGCCACGCGCGCCGGGACGCTGGAGTCATGGCCGACACCCTGCTCGCCCCGGTGGTCCGGAAGACCGCCCGGCTCCCCCTCCTGGACGTCCTGCGCGGCGCCGCCGTCCTGGGCACGCTCATGACCAACGTGTGGATCTTCGCCTCCCCCGGCTCGAAGTGGGGCGTGCTCCAGGGCGGGATGCAATCGCCCGACCCCATCGGCGACCCCTCCGTCGCGAACATCGCCGAGACCGTCTTCCGCTTCCTCGCGGACGGCAAGTTCCTGGCGCTGCTCACGGTCCTGTTCGGCGTGGGCCTCGCCATCCAGTACGACTCCGCCGCGCGCCGCGGCGACCCCTGGCCCGGCCGCTACCCGCGGCGCGCCGCGTTCCTCCTCGTCGAGGGCACCGTCCACTTCGTGCTCGTCTTCGCCTGGGACGTGCTGATGGGCTACGCCGTGACGGCCCTGTTCGTCGCCTGGCTGCTGGCCCGCTCCGCGAAGGTGCGGCGGTGGGCCATGTGGACGGCCGGCGGGGTGCACCTGACGCTGGTCGCCCTGGTGACGCTGGGCGCGCTGAGCGAACCGGACACCGCGCCGAGGGGACCGGACACGGCCGCCGTCGAGCTGTACACGGACGGCGGTTACGGCGCCCAGGTCGCCTTCCGCCTGGACCACGCCCTCGCGCTGCGCATCGAGCCCGTCTTCTCCTTCGGCCTGCTGGTCTTCCTCTTCCTCCTGGGCGTGCGGCTGCACCGGGCCGGGGCCTTCACCGCCACCGCCGAGGGCGGACGCATCCGGACCCGGATGGCCGCCTGGGGCCTGGGCCTCGGGCTGCCCCTGAACGCCGCGACCGCCCTCGGCGGCGACGACCTCTTCGTCCTGGGCCGCTACGGCGTCGCGCCGCTGCTCGCCCTCGGCTACATCGGCCTGATCGGCATCGCCCTCGACCGGCGGTGGATCCCGCGGCCCGCGACCGCCGCCCTCGGCTCCGTCGGCCGCACGGCCCTGTCCTGCTACGTCGCCCAGAACCTCCTCTGCATGCTGCTCTGCTACGGCATCGGGCTGGGCCTCGCAGACCGGCTGGACGGCAGCGGCCCCTGGTGGGTGATGGGCCTGTGGGCAGGCGTGAGCATGACCCTGGCGGCCTGCTCGGGGCTCTGGCTGCGCCGCTTCGGCCGCGGCCCTCTGGAAGCCGTGCAGCACGCGGTCCTCAGGCCGCGCCGGCGGTCCCCGGCGTGACCTCCGCGTCCAGCACGAACTCGCCGTACGGGCCTCGTCCGGACAGGGCTCCACGGCGGCCGGGTCCTGTCAGACGGGGCCGATGACCGGCCCCTCGTGCCAGCCCCCGCCGTCCCGCCAGTAGTGCTGGAGACGGCGGTCGGTGCGCAGGACGATGACTTCCAGGCCGAACCCGAAGCTGCCCTGCAGCATCCCGGTGACCGAGGCGACGTCGTGGCCGAAGACCGCGCTGCGGCGCCAGGCGGAGTCGCCCGCGTTGCCGCGCCACCAGTGCTCGACCCGGCCGCCGGCGACGGCCACGCACAGCTCGTAGTTCCCGGCGGTGTCCTCGTCGGCGGCGCCGTCCTGCCCCTCGATCAGGCAGGGCGCGGAGATGGCCGCCGTACCGCTGCCGAAGATCTCCCCGGCGCGCCAGGTGAACCCGTTCGGGTCGTCGCGCCACCACAGCTGCATACGGCCGTCGGTGCGGGCGGCGACGAGGTCGAGGTGGCGGCTGCGGGTCTGCACGAGGGCGGGGCCGTAGTGCGCGATGCCGGAGGCGAAGCGGCCGCCGTCGTTCCAGCTCCAGGGGGCGCCGTTGATCCGCCACCAGTGGTTCAGGCGGCCGTCGGCGGTCCGGACGACGACCTCGAAGTTGCCCGGTTTCCCGTAGTCGCTCTGGATGAAGGCCGGGGTCGAGCCGACCGCCGCGTCACCCGGGCCGAAGGCGCCGCCGTCGCGCCAGACGCGCACAGTCTGCTCGAAGTACCAGTGGCGCAGCCGGCCTCCGGTGGTCACGTGCAGGGACTCCATGTTGCGGTTGTAGGTGGTCCCGGTGAAGGCGGGCTGGCCGGAGGCGTCGTTCGCGAAGGTGCCCGCCCGGGCCCAGGCGAAGGGGGCGTCGCCCTCGCGCCACCAGTGCTGGAGGCGGCCGCCCGTCGTGGAGGCGAGGAGTTCGAAGTTGCGGTGGGCGCGGCCGTTGCCGCTCTCGTAGACGTTGCCGGTGTGCAGGCGGCGCTTGGTCCACGGGTCGATGTTGGTGCCGCGCAGGCCGCACTTGGCCCAGGAGTCGATGGCGGCCTCACCGTAGGCGATCCGGCCGTAGCCGCCGACGTGGTGGCCCGTCCCCCAGGAGTTCTTGAACAGCCAGCAGCCGGCCGCGTCGTCGTAGCCGACGATCAACACGCAGTGGCCTCCCGCCAGTCGGTCGCTGGTGCGGTGGTAGACCCCGGAGCCGAGGCCGAAGAAGTCGTCGTAGACGTCGAAGCAGGCGGTCAGCGGGCCGACCGTGTCCAGCCAGACCTTCTGCTGCTCCACGTCGCCGAGCCGGACGTAGTCGGTGATCCGGACGGTCCGGCCGGACCGGTCCCAACTGGGCGTGTACTCGGCGCGCCAGGCGTCGCGGCGGGCGGCGGGCAGACCGGCGGGCGGGATGCCGTACGGCCAGCAGTCCGGGTCGGCGAGCCCGCCGTTGCCCTTGATCCAGTCGAGGGCGGTCTCCGGATCGGAGCCCTGTCCGCAGGTGAGGCGCAGTCCGTCGTGCACGTCTCCCGCGGAGCGCTCCGCCCATACGTCGTGCTCGATCCGGGCCATGGACTCCACCAGGCCGGCCGCGCCGAAGGCCCAGGAGGAACCGCACGGATTCTGGTCCTTCACCTTGGTGATCCAGGGCCGGCCCCAGCGGACGCGCCAGTCCACGGCGGCGGGCCGGGCCCCGGCGGCCGGGCCGGGCGCCCCGGGCAGCAGACCGTGGGCGGCCCGGCGCCGGGTCAGGTGCGGATTGCCGCTCTCGTGCCCGATGATCCCCCGCAGATCGATCACGCCCGCGTCCTCGGCGGACGTCAGTTTGGCCCCGGGTTCCAGCCCGAGCGAGGGCCGCGGCACCGGCTCCTCGTCGGCCAGGTGCTCCAGAACCGACCAGCGCGCCCCCAGCGCAGCCAGCTGCGCACGCAGCTCCCCCGCCGTCTGGACGGACTCCTCCGGCATAGCGGCCCCCCAGCTGCAAACCGTTCGCATACAAGACCCGCGAGCGTCCCTCCGCCGCCGGAGGCCGTCAAGGGGGTCCGCACGGTCGCGCGGTGGCACGGGGGGCGTGTCGCCCGGCCCGGCGGGTACCCCATCGCCCCGGACAGGAGCGACCTGCCGCCCGCCGGGCGCAGGCGCCTGCGAGGGAGGCGGAACCAATCGTCGTCGGAGCAACAGTCGTCATCACCATCGTCACGGCGATGAAAGCGTCCTCTGCCGGTAGGACCCGGCCACCGGCTGTCCGGTCGGCACGAGTTCAGCTGTGCAGGGCCTCGCGGATCCGGCGTACGGACGGGTTCACCATGGCCGGGTGGTCGCCGACCACCACCGTCGGAACCGTCTCGTTGCCGTCAGCCACACTGCGGACGAAGGCCGCCGCGTCGGGGTCCCGCCAGATGTTGACCTTCCGGTACGGAATCCGCGCCAGGCGCAGCTGCATGCGGAGCTTGATGCAGAAGGCGCACCCCGGCCGCCAGTACATCGTGACGGTGTTCATGCCGCCGCCCGGTGGACGGACTTCACGCACGGGAACCGGGTCATGCCCCGAAGCCTATGCCGGAAGCCGCCGGTCGGGGAGGGGACCGCAGGGGCCGGGTGGCCACTGGAGGTGCCCGTATAAGGTCCCCGTATGGGGACCTGGATCGCGCCGAGCGTCATCGAGAGAGAGCTGTACGAAGCCAAGACCGCCGGGAACTGGGCCGCGTACTTCGATGTGCTCGCCCGCACGCAGCTCTACCTGGTGCAGCACCGCGTCCAGTCCGACGCGCACCCCGACGCGGTCTTCTTCCACCCCACCCCGGACCGCATGCTCGTCGTCCGTACCGCCGGCATGCTGCCCGCGCCCACCCCCGAGACGGTCTTCGAGTCCCGGAGCCTGGGCTGGTTCTCGAAGGTCTGGGCCGCCGACGATCCCGCCTTCCTCGCCGTGAACCCGGGCTCGCCCGCCGAGGCCTACCTCACCACCACCCCCGCCGACCTGGCCCGCTGGCGCGCCCACGCCGACGCCGCCCCCTCCTACGGCCTGCCCGAAGGCAAGGTCCACGCCCTGTTCACCGGCGGCCCGCTGCACGGGCCCATCGCCCACGGCCTGGCCGTCGGCGCCCATCTCGCCGTGACGAACGGCGAGTTCTGGAACGCCCTCGCCTATCACGGCGGCGGCTACCAGCACGAGCGCCGCCGCGTCGCGAAGAGCTGGAGCATCACCGACCGGGCCGACTGGCTCTCCACCCTGGAGACGCTCCTGAACGCCGACATGGTCAGCCCCGTCTGGGAGTTCACGCTGCGCGTCCGCCGCGTCCTCGCCTCCGACTTCGCGGGGCCCGTCGACGTCGAGCACTGGCGGCACGCCGCCGAGGCCACCCTGCGCCGCAGCGCCGAACGCTCCGCCGAGCCGCAGATCACCCCGGAGGGGGTCACGGTCGCCCGGCCGCGGCCCACCGCCGAGGTGGAGGGCGAGATCGCCGGCGTCAAGCGCCTCATCGGCCGGATCGCCCGCTACGAGCAGCGCTTCCGGGCGGACGGGCTGCTCCCCGAGGACGGCTGGGTCCGCTCGGTGGAGGGCTGGGACGTCGGCCGGGCCTCTCAGATGGCCCGCTGGGGCATCGGCTGCCGGTACGGCACCCTCCACGAGGCCGAGAAGGCCGTGCAGCGCGCCGGGGAGGCGGCCCGGCAGACCTACCGTTCGTGGGAGGAGTTCTCCGCCGGGTACGTCCTGGGACGGTGCCTGCACTTCGACGAGGAGGAGTTCGGCACCTGGTACACGACCGCCCTCGCCGCCCACGTCGCACTGACCACCGACCCCGCCGGCCCCTGGCGCAACATTCCGTGGAGCTGACCTTGAGTCGACCTTGAGTCGACCTTGAGTCGACCTTGAGTCGACCTTGAGTCGACCTTGAGTCGCCTGGTGGCGACCGGAGCCGACCGGGGGCTGACCTGGAGCCGGCCGACCTCGGGTAGTCGCCGGCCGGGACGGTGTACCGGCGGCGGTGCCGGCGGAGGCCCGATTAGTCTCGCCACCATGACTGTTGAGCTGAACGAGACCGTGCGGGGGCTGCTCGACTCCCCGCACCCCGCCGTGCTGTCGACCATCAATCCCGACGGAAGTCCGCAGAGCTCGGTGATCTGGGTGACCCGCGACGGAGGCGATCTGCTGATCTCCACCGAGCAGGGCCGCCGCAAGGAGCGCAACATCGTCCGGGACGGGCGGGTCGGCCTCACCGTCTTCGACCTGGCCAACCCCTTCCTGTACGCCGAGATCCGCGGCACGGCCACCGTCACCGAGGACGTCGGCCGCGCGGTGGCCGTCCGCATCGCCGAGGAGTACCTCGGCCCGGGCGCCGGCAAGGAGTACCGGGACGCCCCGGCCGAGGACGTCCGCGTGGTCGTCCGCATCACCCCAACCAAGGTCCTCGGCAACGCCGCCCGCGCGACCGGCTGAGGCGCCCCGGACCACAGCCGGGAGCCCCGGCCTCCGCGACGTGCGGGGGCCGGGGCTCCGGTGCGCTGCGGTGTCCGGCCAGGGCTACGTGAAGTAGCCGAGGAGGTCGGTGATCACGTGGGTGGATCCGCCCCAGCTGTTGCCGACGCTGACCTTGCCGTCTCCGACCGGGGTCATGACGTGGTTCGGGACGGTCAGCCCGGGGAGGGTGTTGAGGCTGCTCGCCTCCGGTCGGGCGGACCCGAAGCCGTATGCGGTCAGGAAGCCGGGACCAGTGGCCTCGGTCGCCGTCAGGTTCAGCACCGCGCCCACCGCACCCGCCGGCAGGCCGGGCACCGTTGTGGTGCCGCCTGGCGCGACCTTGTCGGTGGTACGGGTGTCGGCGAGACGCTTGGGCACGACCGGGGTGAAGAGGGTCTTGCCGTCCTTGCCGTAGTAGCCGACCGCGTCCACGATCAGGTGCGTGGAACCGGCGTTGTTGTAGAGCGTGACCGTCCCGTCCGGGCCGACGGGCAGGATCGCCTGGTTGGACTTGTCCTTGCCCGGCTCCGGGTTCAGGTTCGAGGTGGTGGGCCGCTTCGCGGGATCCGGGTAGGCGATCACGTGGGTGTTGGTCGTGGCGGCCGTGCTGGTCAGGTTCACGGCGACGGCGGTTGCGTCGGCCGGGATGCCCTGCACGCCCGCGACCTTGACGGTCCGGGTCGTACCGCCGGCGACCGGGCCGCCCGCGGTGCGGGTGTCGGCGAGCCGGCTCGGGGCGACGGGGCTGAACTTCTGCCCGGCATTGGGCTGGTAGTAACCCAGGAAGTCCACGATCACGTCGGCCTGACCGCCGTTGAGCCGGAGCCAGACGAAGCCGTCCTTGTCGACGGGCACGGTCACGGTGTTGGACGACGTACCGCCCGCCCGGACGTTGACGTTCGACGTCGACGGCCGGTCCTGGCGTGCGGGCGACACGGTGAGGTGCGTGTCCTGCGTGGCGTTGGTGAGGGTCACGTTGACGACGGCCGAGGCCATGTCGTCCGCGTCCAGGCGCCCCTCAGGTGTCGTTCCCATCGGCATCCGCAGGGGCACGGACTCACCACCCCGGAGCGTGCCGCCGTGGGCCCGGCTGTCCTTCACGCGGTACGGCGCGGTGGCCACGTAGCCGGACGGCGCGTAGTCCACCCGTACCGTCCGCGTCGCCGTGGACGTGCCGCCCTTGACGTCCCAGAGCCGCACGGTGACCTTGTAGTCACCCGGCACGTCGTACGTGTGCTGGATGCGGGTCAGGGGCTCGTGGGACTCGTGGAAACCGGTTCCGTAGTCCACCTCCATGCGCGCCAGCGGCCACGGCGCCACCGCGGTGGAGGGGTCGATCTCGATGGTCAGCGGGGCGAGGCGCTCCCCCGACAGGTTCCCGCCCGGCAGGACGTCCGAGGTGGTGAAGTCCGCTGTCAGCGGGCCGGCCGCGGTCACCTTGGTCCGTGTCTGGGCGTAGGCCTTGCGGCCGACGGCGTTGACCGCCGTCACCTCGACCCGGTACTCGCCCGGCTTGTCGTAGACGTGCGTGGCGAGAACGTGATCGGCGGAACCCTGCTGGGTGACGACCGGAGCCGTCCCGTCGCCGAAGTCGACGTGGTAGCTCATCGCGGTGGGCCAGCGGCTGTCGGAGCGTGCCTGCACCTCCACCTTCGTGCCGACCGGCGCCCAGGTCTGGTCGATGCTCATGGAGGCACGGCTCAGACCGTCCTGGGTCTCGTGGGCGCCGCGGTCGATGTGACCGCCGTTCCCGCCCGTATTGGGGACCCGCGGGTCGTCCGCGGTCGGCTCCCCGTCGAAGTCACTGGGCCATACGCCCGGCGCCGTCGGGTCGCCGGAGTCGATGGTCGGGTAGCCGTCCTTCGGGCCGACCCCGTCGGCCGACGGGGTCAGGATGTCGTGCCCGCCCTGGCCCGTGGCGGCCCGGAAGGCCGCCGGGTCCCGGTAGGTGGTTCCGACCCAGCTGTACGGCACCTGCTCGGCGTCGCCGGGGAGGGCGGTGATCAGGTTGTGGTCGGAGGCGGTGCCCGTGGCCGCGCCCTGTGCCACCAGGATGCCGTTGCGCGGTTCGCCGCTCGTGCAGGAGTCGCTGCGGGCCTCCGTGTGCAGCACGTTGTTGAACAGGCCGGCGTTCGTCGAGCCGCCGACGACCGAGAGGGCGGCCGCGCAGTAGCCGTACAGCGTGTTGTTCGTGATGACGGTGCCGGGCGCGTCGACGACGCTGACCGCCGACCGGTGCGTGCCGAAGACGACGTTGCGGCCGAGGACGGTGCCCGTCGAGCCGCCCTCGATGCGAGCGCCCTTCAGCTCGCTCCGGCCGATGCGCACGTTCTTGCTCGCCCCGTCGACCACGAGGGCGTCGAGCGTGCCCCGCGAGGATGCGATCCGGTCGAGCTCGACATCGGTGGAGCCGCTGATCCGGACACCGCCGCCGACACGCAGGCCCCCGACCACCACATGGGAAGCGTCACGGACGGTCACGCCCTTGCCGAAGGGCAGCTCCGCCTGGGTGCTCCCGCTCGGCCACCCGTAGGACGCGAAGGTGATCGGCTTGCCCGGTATTCCCGAGCGGTCGATGGTGACGACCTCGTCGTACGCCTTCCCCGGCCTGATCCGAACGGTCTGGCCCGGCTTAACGGCCTTGGCCGCCGCGGAGATGGTGCAGTACGGAACGGTCGGCGCACCGGTTCCGGCGTCGGAGCACTTGGAACTCTCGTTGTTGACGTAGAGGATGTCCGGGTCCTCGGCGGCAGCAGCAGCCGGGATCCCGAGAAGGGTGACGAGACCTGCGGTCAGCAGGATCGCCGTACGGGTAGGGCGCACCAGAAGGCATTCCTTCGCGAGATGACGGGGTGGGTCACGACGGGTGTTGCGGCGCCTCACGACTGGTAGACGTTCTGCTCCCCCAGCGTCAGTCGGGCGCACGCGAAGCCGCGATCACCGAATCTGCGATCATCATCCAGCGTGCGATCCGGTCTGTCACCCCGGTTGGCCTACGGCAGCAGGATCCTGACCTGCGACCACGCATCGATCTCCGCCGTCGGCGGATCACCTTCCGCGAGATGGGGCCGTACGGCCTGCAGCCAGGGGATCAGGCTCTTGATGCGGCGCAGGTGCCGGATGCGGTGGTGCGGGAGGTCGCGCCAGACACTGCCCTGCGCCGCCGCCTGCGCCGGGGTCAGGTCGATCAGTGCCAGCAGCTCCCGGCACAGGGCCGCCGGGTCGCCGCCGCGGCCGGGGCCGAACTGCTGGATCAAGTACACCTGCACGCAGGCGCGTTCGGGCGCGCTGGCCAGATCGGGCACACCCTCGGCCTGCGCGCAGCGGTCGGTGGCGGTCAGCGCCACCCGGCCCCAGCGCAGGCGGACCGCGTCCGCCAGCCGCTCGTCCCGCATCCGCACGCCGGCCAGGACGCGCAGCGTCCGCGGCTGGGGTTCGTCCTGCAGCGGCGGGCCGGTGGCCAGCCAGGCCTCCAGGTCCTCCAGCGCATGCCCGACGGGCGGCACCGAGGTCAGTACCTGACCGCGGGTGAGCAGCGCGACCATGGCGCCCGTGAGGTGGACCTTCGCGACGTGCCCGGCGTCGAAGGAGCCGACGGGCCGCCCGTACCGCTCGATGTGGCGCAGGCCCAACCTCGACTCCCCGACGGCGTAGACCTGCCCGGCCCGCGCCACCCCGCCGACGCACCGGACCACGCACACGCCGCCCGTGACGTCGGCCTCCTCGACGGAGTACACCTGCAGTTCGGCGATGGACACCCCGACCCCCTTCCCCGGCCGGGAGGTTACCGCCCGAGCCGTACCCCTGCGCTTCCGGGGCGCGCGGAGGCGCAGGGAGTCCGCCCCCGGTCAGATCGAGCCCTGCAGGTACACGCGGGCCCGGGTGACGGCGGAGGCGGCGGCCGAGAAGGCGAGGGTGCGGTTGTCACCGGTCACCGAGACCTGCTGGCGTCCGGTGTCGGTCCTGGTGACGCGGACCGTGCGGTCGCGGCGGTCCGGGTGTTCGGCGGCGACGCCGGTCATCCGCAGGTCGTCCACGCCGGTGAACATGATGAAGAAGTACAGGGTGTTGTACGCCTTCTCCTCCCACTCCGGCCGGGGGTGGTCCGGCAGCCGCCCGGTCTCGAAGCCGAGGGTGACCGAGGTGTCCCGCTCGTCCACGTGGACGTAGTAGAGCGGGCAGGAGGACAGGTCCGGCGGGATCGTCGCGTAGAGCGCCGTCAGTTCCGGCCACAGGACGTCGTTCATCTCAGGCCCGCTCGTAGAAGGTGTTGACGTACGTCGGCGGCAGCGTCGGGTACAGCCGGTTCTCGATCGCCTTGGTGAACCGGCGCGGTCCTCCGTCGCCGCCGTCCGCGTCCCGCGTGAAGACACTGAGCTTCCCCGCCGACACCCAGGCGTTCGCCGTGAAGGAGACCCCGGTCCCCGGCGCCGCGGCGCGCACGGCCAGCCGGTCCCCGGGCAGCGCGGTGAGCACGAGGTCCGCGGTCACCGGCGGCCGCCAGCCCTCCATCACGAAGTCCTCGACGCAGTGGAAGGCGAGCTGGCACTGCATCGTGTCCCCGGGCCCGCCGTCCCAGCGGTCGGGGAACCTCGGCAGGTCCAGGCGCAGGAGGACGGACGAGCCCCAGCCGTCCAGATGCACCGACCGCAGCCGGACCCCCGTCAGCTCGGGCGCCTCGTCGTAGTACGGCGCGAAGGGCTCGTCGTTCACGACGAAGTCGGTCCAGGTCACGAGGCCGCCCCCGTACCCGGCCCGATGCGGTCCAGCAGGGGCGCCGCCCAGTCCGGGAGCGCGGACGCCCCCGGGCGGGGCGGGCGGGGGTCCGAGGTGATGCCGATGCCACCGGCGGGGTCACCGTGGACGAACTGCTGCGACCACCACAGCCAGGACCGGACGAACAGGTTCGCGCGCCACGCCAGGGCCAGCGCGCCGCGCAGCTCCGGGACCTCGTACCAGTAGCTGGTGAGCACCACGGCGCGGGAGACGGCCTCGTCCGGGTCTCCCGGCCGGGAATCGGTGGTGAGCCCGGCGGCCAGCACCGAGGCCGCGAACCGGTTGTCGGTGAGCAGCCTGCCGCTGTCGCAGACGACCGCGTCCAGCAGGTCCGCCGGGAGGTCTAGGGCGGTCCGCTCCAGCCGCGCCAGCAGCTCGGGCAGGCCCGGATCGCCGGCCGTGTCCCGGCCGGGGACCACCCTGAGGTCGGCCGGCAGCCGCTCGTCCCCCGTGCGGGCGGCCAGCAGGTGGACGTACGCCAGCGCGCGCAGGGTCTGCCAGCGGCAAAGGGTGTCGAGCAGGGCGGTCCTGTAGCGGCGGAAGGCGAGCCGCACCGGCCAGTCGGCCGCCCGGACCTCGTCGCCGAGCGCCCTCCGCTCGGTCGGCACGGGGGCCGGGAAGACCCAACTCCGGCCGGGGTCGTAGGACGGCTCGGCGTGGTAGCCCGGCCAGCCGGGTTCGGGATTCCGGGGTGCGGGGCCGGGGCTACTCATTCACTTCATCGTCCTTCGGGGGCGGCGACTTCGCGTCGATCGAATCCCTGCGATCAGGGCTCTGGGGGAGAACGCCTCTCAGGCCCCGGCCGGTTCCTCCAGGACGAGGCGGATCTCGGTGACCTCGTAGCCCGCGCGGTCGAAGGCGGCGGCCATCGGGACGTTGACGGTGTCGGTGGTGGCGGTGATCCGCTCGGCGCCCTCGGCCGCGTGGAAGCGGGTGATCTCGCCGAGGATCTCGTCGATGAGGCCCTGGCCGCGCTGCTCCGGTACGACGCCGAGGTAGCCGACGTTGCGGTGGTACGGGGTCGCCGACGGGATGGCCATGCCGGCGAGCGTGCCGTCCGGGAGGTGCGCGAGGCGCCACCAGGAGCGCTCGCCGGGGCAGTCGAGGTAGAACTCGACGTCCTCACGGGCCAATTGCTCCGCGTCCATCGACTGGAGCTCGGTCTGCGTGTGCAGATCGAGGCTGCCGGCGGACAGCCGGACGAACGCGTCGAGGAACTCCTCGTCGGTGCCGTCGCGGAAGACGAGCCGGCCGGTGGGCTCCGCCGTCCCGGCGGCCGGGGTCCACTCGTAGCGCAGCCGCTCGATCTCGCGCGTCAGGCCGGTCTTGGACGCGGCCTCTTGACGCCAGGCGACCGCCGCGACCAGCTCCGGGTCCTCCCGCCAGCCGCGGGGCAGGGAGATGTTGTAGCCCGGCAGCTTGCCGAAGGCGGCGTGCCCGGCCGCGAGCAGCCCGGCGGCCACGGCGGCCGGGTCGGCCACGCAGGCCCGCACCTGCAGGCAGTCGAGCGCGATGGGCTGCTCGCTGTCGGCGCGGCCCCACCACAGGGCGCGGGCCAGGACCTCCCCGTCCTCGTCCTCGGCGAACCAGATCCACTCGGGCCGGAACCGGTTACCGGCGAGCTCCTCCCGGATCCTGTCGGCGGTCAGGGCGGGGACGGGGCCGTCGGCCGGGTAGGCGACGGCGCGGTCCGGATCCATGGGGTCTGCGGTGGCAGCACGGAAGAACATCCGGCGATGATCACATAGGTCGAATCCCCCGGCCAGGGGATTCCTCCCGCGTCAGCGCCGGGTCGCGCCTCTGCGCACACGGTCAGGGGGCTCACATGGGACCGTCCTCGAAGTGGTGCACGACGATCCAGTAGTCGTCGTCCTCCTCGGTGAGGGCGCACAGCCGTCGGCCGTCCGGGGACATCGCGATGACCATGGAGCCGGCGCCGGGTACGAGGGCGGCGGAGAGCGCGGTGTGCGCGGTGCGGCGCACCCGGACCCAGTCGCGATCGGCCCCCCGGACCAGGAAGCAGTCCTCGTCATCGATGACGGCAGCGGTACGCGCGTGCTCCAGCCACAGCCGGTCGGCCTCCTGCAGCGCCCCCGGTGCCGTGCGCGCCACAGCGGCCCGCGGGGGCACCTCGACGTTGACGACGGCCTTGAAGGCCCGCGCGTACGAGGGCAGCCCCTCGGCGACGCCCTGGGCCACGACCTCCAGACCGGCCTTCGCCGGCTGCGGCGCCGGGGCGCTCCCGCTGTGTTCGTCTGTCATCCTCAGCCACCGTTCTCGTAGGACAGGTGATGGTCGCCGCCTTCTGTGTGCCCTCGGTTTCCAGGTCGGTCGGGCGGTGTTGCCGAGCGGGGCCCTGACGGTGACGGGGCGGCCGAAGGCGTGAGACGCGCGGGGGTCGCACGGTTCCCGGCAAGGCCGATGGCCGGCCTCCGCAGGGGAGACCGGCCATCGGGTGGGGCGTCGTGCGGGCCGCTACGCCCAGGTGATCAGGCGGCGGGGGTGTTCCAAAACCGCCGCGATGTCGGCCAGGAAGCGGGAGCCCAGTTCGCCGTCGATGAGGCGGTGGTCGAACGACAGGGCCAGGGTGGTGACCTGGCGCGGCTTCACCTTGCCCTTGTGGACCCACGGCTGGAGCTTGATCGCACCGACAGCGAGGATCGCGGACTCGCCGGGGTTCAGGATGGGCGTACCGGTGTCGACGCCGAAGACGCCGACGTTGGTGATGGTGATGGTGCCGTTCTGCATGTCGGCCGGGGAGGTCTTGCCGTCGCGGGCCGTGGCGACCAGCGACGACAGGGACTCCGACAGCTCGCCGAGCGTCTTGGCGTGGGCGTCCTTGATGTTCGGGACGATCAGCCCGCGGGGCGTGGCCGCCGCGATGCCCAGGTTGACGTAGTGCTTGAGCACGATCTCCTGGGCCGCCTCGTCCCAGGACGCGTTGACGTCCGGGTTGCGGCGGATGGCCACCAGGACGGCCTTCGCGATGAGGAGCAGCGGGTTGATGCGCAGCCCCGCGAGGTCCGGGTCGGCCTTGAGTTCCTGCACCAGCTTCATCGTGCGGGTCACGTCGAAGGTGATGAACTCGGTGACGTGCGGCGCGGTGAAGGCGGAGCCGACCATGGCCTGGGCGGTGACCTTGCGGACGCCCTTGACCGGGATACGGGTCTCCCGCGCTCCCGTCTCGGCCGCCGGGGCCGCGGCGGCGGGCACGGCCGCCGGAGTCGCAGCCGGGACGGCGGCGGCCGGCGCGGCCTGCGGGGCGATCGACGCGGCGGCTGCCGCGTGGACGTCCTCCCGGGTCACGACCCCGCCGTCGCCGGTGGGGACCACCGAGGCCAGGTCGATGCCGAGGTCCTTGGCGAGCTTGCGCACCGGCGGCTTGGCCAGCGGCCGCTCGCCGGCCGGCTGCGCCGGTACCGCGGGGAGCACCGGTGCGGCCGGGGCCGCGGGGGCCGCCGGAGCCGCAGCGGCGACCGGGGCCGCCGAGCCGTTCTGCGCGGCGGTGTGCGCCGCGGCCTTGCGCGGGCGGCGCTTCGTCGAGGCGGTGGAGACGCCATAGCCCACCAGGACGGGCTGGCGCGCCTCGGGGGCGGGCTCGGCGGCGGGCGCGGCCGCGGCCGGGGTGGCGGCCGGGGCGGCCGCCTCCTGGGCCGGGGCCTCGGCCGCGGCGCCGGCGGTCTGCACCGAGATGATGACCTGGCCGACGTCGACCGTGGTGCCCTCCTCGAAGAGGAGCGCGTGCACGACGCCGTCGAACGGGATCGGCAGTTCCACGGCGGCCTTGGCCGTCTCGACCTCGCAGACGACCTGACCGTCGGTGACCGTGTCACCCGGCTGGACGTACCACTTGAGGATCTCGGCCTCGGTGAGGCCCTCGCCCACGTCGGGCATCTTGAATTCGCGGATGGTCATGAACGTGGCTCCTCAGTACGCCAGCGAGCGGTCGACGGCGTCGAGCACCCTGTCCAGGCCCGGCAGGTACTCGTCCTCAAGGCGGGCCGGCGGGTACGGGGCGTGGAAACCGCCCACGCGCAGGACCGGCGCCTCCAGGTGGTAGAAGCACCGCTCCGTGATGCGAGCGGCGATCTCCGAGCCCATGCCGAGGAAGGTCGGCGCCTCGTGGACGACCACGAGCCGGCGGGTCTTCTCCACCGACGCCTGGATCCCGTCGAAGTCGACCGGGGACATCGAGCGCAGGTCGACGACCTCCACCGACTTGCCCTCCTCGGCGGCCGCGGCCGCCGCCTCCAGGCAGACCTTCACCATCGGGCCGTAGGCGGCCAGGGTGAGGTCCGAGCCCTCGCGGGCCACGCGCGCCTTGTGCAGCTCACCGGGGATGGCGTCGAAGTCGACCTCACCCTTGTCCCAGTAGCGGCGCTTCGGCTCGAAGAAGATCACCGGGTCGTCGCTGAGGATCGCCTGCTGGAGCATCCAGTACGCGTCGCTCGCGTTCGACGGGGAGACCACCTTGAGGCCCGGCACGTGCGCGAAGAGCGCCTCCGGGGACTCGCTGTGGTGCTCGACCGCGCCGATGCCGCCCGCGTACGGGATGCGCACGACGACCGGCATCTTGACCTTGCCCAGGGCGCGGGCGTGCATCTTCGCGAGCTGCGTGACGATCTGGTCGTACGCGGGGAACACGAACCCGTCGAACTGGATCTCCACGACCGGCCGGTAACCGCGCAGGGCCAGGCCGATGGCGGTGCCGACGATGCCCGACTCGGCGAGCGGGGTATCGATGACCCGCTCCTCGCCGAAGTCCTTCTGCAGGCCGTCGGTGATCCGGAAGACACCGCCCAGCTTGCCGACGTCCTCGCCCATGATCAGGACCTTCGGGTCCTGCTCCAGGGCCTTGCGCAGCGACTCGTTGAGCGCCTTCGCGATCGACATCTTCTCGACAGCCATCAGTGACCCTCCTCGAAGGACGCGAGGTAGGCCGCGAACTGGGCGCGCTCCTCGTCGACGAGCGCGTGCCCGTCCGCGTAGACGTTCTCGAAGATCGCCATGGTGTCCGGGTCGGGCATGGCGCGCACGGCCTCGCGCACGCGCTTGCCCATCGCCTCGCTCTCCGCCTCCAGCTCGGCGAAGAAGGCCTCGTCGGCCCCGCCGGTGGCCAGCAGGTGTGCCTTCAGGCGCAGGATCGGGTCCTTCGCCTCCCAGGCCGCCGTCTCCTCGTCCCGCCGGTACTTCGTCGGGTCGTCGGAGGTGGTGTGCGCACCCATCCGGTACGTGAACGCCTCGACCAGGGTCGGGCCCTCGCCGCGGCGCGCCCGGTCCAGGGCCCAGCGGGTCACCGCCAGGCAGGCCAGCACGTCGTTGCCGTCGACGCGGACGCCGGGGAAGCCGAAGCCCTGCGCACGCTGGTAGAGCGGCACGCGCATCTGGCGCTCGGTCGGCTCGGAGATCGCCCACTGGTTGTTCTGGCAGAAGAACACCACGGGGGAGTTGTAGACGGCCGAGAAGGTGAAGGCCTCCGCGACGTCGCCCTGGCTGGACGCGCCGTCGCCGAAGTAGGCGATGACCGCGGAGTCGGCGCCGTCCTTGGCCACGCCCATCGCGTAACCGGTCGCGTGGAGCGTCTGCGAGCCGATGACGATCGTGTAGAGGTGGAAGTTGTTGGTGTTCGGGTCCCAGCCGCCGTGGTTCACGCCGCGGAACATCCCGAGCAGGTTGGTCGGGTCGACCCCGCGGCACCAGGCCACGCCGTGCTCACGGTAGGTCGGGAAGACGTAGTCCTCGTCGTTCAGGGCCCGGCCGGAGCCGATCTGCGCGGCCTCCTGGCCGAGGAGCGAGGCCCACAGGCCCAGCTCCCCCTGGCGCTGCAGGGCGGTCGCCTCGCCGTCGAACCGGCGGGTCATGACCATGTCGCGGTACAGCCCGCGCAGGTCCTCGGTGGTGATGTCTGCGACGAAGGGGGCGAATTCCGCGTTGTCCGCGTTGTCTACCCGGTCCCCCTCGGGCGTCAGCAGCTGTACGAGCTGAGGTACGGCGTCCTGCGTCTGCGCAGTGGCAGCGGCGGCGGGCTTGGCGGCGCTCGCCGCGCCTGCCGCCCGCTTGGTGCCGCTGCTGCGTCGCGGCTTGCGCGCGGCAGTGCTCTCCACGGTCACGTGTGCTCCTCCGTCGGTCCGGCACCCGGGTTCTCCGGGGTCCAGTGCGGCTCACCTGCATCCGTAACGAGCGCACGGGGTGGGTGCGCGTCGCGTTCGGGATTCAGGCGTGACAGGTGCCCCGGCGAGTGCCCTGCGCAATGCACGTTACCCAGTGCGCCGCATTACTGCGAAACCCCATTTGACCTGCGTTTTTGCTTGGATTTCCAAGTAAATCCGCGGCCGCGGGAACAACCACTGGTCACAGCCTTGCAGGGGCCGGGAACAACGGCACGTTATCCCGGGTAACCCCGGCAGGGAAGGGGTGAGTGTGTGAAACTGACTTCGTGCGCGAAGACGGAAAAATCAAGGTATTCCTCCTGGACGACCACGAAGTGGTACGACGCGGCGTCCATGAGCTGTTGTCGGTCGAAGAGGACATCGAGATCGTCGGCGAGGCCGGTACCGCCGCGGACGCTCTGGTCCGCATCCCCGCCACCCGCCCTGACGTGGCCGTCCTCGACGTGCGCCTGCCCGACGGAAGCGGCGTGGAGGTGTGCCGCGAGGTGCGCTCCCAGGACGAGGACGTCAAATGCCTGATGCTGACCTCGTTCGCTGACGACGAGGCGCTGTTCGACGCGATCATGGCCGGCGCCTCCGGGTATGTGCTCAAGGCGATCCGCGGAAACGAGCTGCTGAGCGCCGTGCGTGACGTCGCCGCCGGCAAGTCGCTGCTCGACCCGGTCGCCACCGCCCGCGTGCTGGAGCGGCTGCGCGACGGCAAGGGCGGCAGGGGCGACGACCGCCTCTCCCACCTCACCGACCAGGAGCGCAGGATCCTCGACCTGATCGGCGAGGGCCTGACCAACCGCGTCATCGGCGAGCGGCTGCACCTGGCCGAGAAGACGATCAAGAACTACGTCTCCAGCCTGCTGTCCAAGCTGGGCATGGAGCGCCGCTCCCAGGCCGCCGCCTACGTGGCCCGCCTGCAGGCCGAGAACCGCTGACCGGCGGGCACCCGTACAGCGTCGTCGCCTGACACCGTGCACTCGCCTGCCGGCCCTCCGGACCGCCAGTTCCAGCGCGCGCTCCGACCGGCTTTTGTGCAGATGCTGTGCGGATACGGATACGGGAACGGGCCCGGCGTACTCGCTTGCGCCGGGCCCGTCCTCGTACGTCACTCCTGGGAGTTCGGGCCCGGCGGCTCCACGGGCTTGGTCGCCGTCGGCGACGGCGGCGCCGACTTCGTCGCCGACGGGGACGCCGACGTGCTCTTGGACGGCGAGGCGGACGCCGAGGCCGAGGCCGAAGCCGTCGGCGACGGCGGCGGGCTGTAGCTCTGCGTCCGGGAGCGGGTCGCCGTGGGCTGGGTCTCGTTGGTCGGGAACGGGCTGTCCGCGGTCTTCTGCGTCGGCAGGGTGTCCGGGGAACCGGGCTTGCTCTGCTCGCCGCTGGGCGTGCTCTGCGTGATCTCCGGCTTCTTCTCGTTGCCGTTCGCGCCCACGGTTTTGACGGCGTAGGCCGCGCCGCCCGCGACCGCGACGATCGCGAGCACCGCGAACAGCCACATCTTCCAGCGGCTGCCGTTGCCGCCGCGGTCGTCGTAGCCGTCGTAGCCGCCGCCGTTGCCGCCCGGGCCGCCGTGCCCGCCGGGGAAGGCCGAGCCGTCGTCGGGGTTCAGCGCCGGCACCATCGGCTGCTGGAACTGCGAAGTCGAGTGGTGCGAGGGGTACCGCTGCTGCCCGCCGGTGCCGCTGACGGGCATGGCCGTGGTGGCGCCGCCCCGCCCGTGCGGCAGGGCCATCGTGACCGGACCGGTGTTCCAGGTGCCGGTGTTCGCCCCCTGGTCGTGCAGCATCTGGAGCGCGTACTGGACCAGCCCGCGCATCTCCTCGGCGCTCTGGAACCGGTCGTCCGGGTCCTTGGCGAGGGAGCGCATGACCAGACCGTCGAGCTCCTGCGGGATGTGCCGGCCCTCGGGCAGCTGCGAAGGCGGGACAGGCGCGTCCTGGACGTGCTGGTAGACCACGGACAGCGGAGTCTCGCCGGTGAACGGGGGCCGCAGCGCGAGCAGTTCGTACAGCAGACAGCCGGTCGCATACAGGTCGGAGCGGTGGTCCACGGCCTTGCCGAGGGCCTGCTCGGGCGACAGGTACTGCGGGGTGCCCATGACCATGCCGGTCTGGGTCATCGTCGACTGGACGCCGTGCAGGGCACGGGCGATGCCGAAGTCCATCACCTTGACCGCGCCGGTCTCGGTGATGATGACGTTCGCGGGCTTGATGTCGCGGTGCACGATGCCGTGCTGGTGCGAGTACGCGAGGGCCTCGAGCACGCCCGAGGTGATGATGAGCGCCTGCTCGGGGCCCGGGGCCTCGGCGCTGATCAGCAGGTCGCGGATGGTGCGGCCCTCGACCAGCTCCATGACGATGTACGGGACGGTGTTGGGGCCGACCCGGTCCTCGCCCGAGTCGTACACGGCGACGACGGCATGGTGGTTGAGTCCGGCGACGGACTGCGCCTCGCGGGTGAAGCGGGCTTTGGACACCGGATCCTCGGCGAGGTCGGCGCGCAGCAGCTTCACGGCGACGGTGCGGCCGAGCCGCACGTCCTCGGCGGCGAACACCTCGGCCATGCCGCCGCGTCCCAGCCGGTGCGTCAGCCGGTAACGGCCGTCGCCCACCAGACCGCCGGCGCCCCAGTGCTCAGGACCATCGGTCATCCCGGCGCCGTTTCCCTCGGGTTCGGGTGCCATCAGTCCTCGCCGTCGTATCTCTCGGCCGCCGCGGAGCGGTAGTCCTCGTCTCGGTGCTCCGACGAACGCTACAGCCTCGGAACCGGTCACCGTTCGGACAAAGCCACCTGTACCCGTGTGGTCACGGAACGGGCACCTGGCTTGACTGGTGCTTGCCCTCGGGCAGACTGGGCGCCATATGCGCCCGGCCAGAGGCGTAGGGACACATCCCGAGGGGAAGCAACAGTCATGAGCCAGGACGGCACTCAGGGCCAGTACGCGGGCGGCTCTCTGGCCGGTGGCCGTTACCAGCTAAGGGACTTGCTGGGAGCCGGCGGCATGGCCTCCGTATACCTGGCGTACGACTCGGCGCTCGACCGGCAGGTCGCGATCAAGACCCTGCACAGCGATCTCGGCCGCGAGCAGTCCTTCCGCGAGCGATTCCGCCGCGAAGCCCAGGCTGTAGCGAAACTGTCGCACACGAACATCGTCTCGGTATTCGATACCGGTGAAGGCGAAGTGACGTTCAACGGCGCGGCCGCGGGCGACGCCGCGGTGATGCCGTACATCGTCATGGAGTACGTGGAGGGCCGGCCGCTCGGCTCGGTGCTCGAGGCGGACATCCGGCAGTACGGGGCCATGCCGGCGGACAAGGCGCTGAAGGTGACGGCCGACGTGCTGGCCGCCCTGGAGACCAGCCACGAGATGGGGCTCGTCCACCGCGACATCAAGCCCGGCAACGTCATGGTGAACAAGCGCGGCGTGGTCAAGGTGATGGACTTCGGCATCGCGCGCGCCATGCAGTCGGGCGTCACCTCGATGACGCAGACCGGCATGGTCGTCGGCACCCCGCAGTACCTGTCGCCCGAACAGGCGCTGGGGCGCGGGGTCGACGCCCGTTCCGACCTGTACTCGGTCGGCATCATGCTGTTCCAGCTGCTGACGGGGCGGATCCCGTTCGACGCGGACTCGCCGCTGGCCATCGCGTACGCCCACGTGCAGGAGGAGCCGGTCGCCCCCTCCTCCATCAACCGCTCGCTGACCCCGGCGATGGACGCGCTGGTGGCGCGGGCCCTGAAGAAGAACCCGAACGAGCGCTTCCCCACGGCCGCGGCCATGGGGGACGAGGTCGCGCGGGTGCTGGGCTCCGGGCACAGCGGGGCGCCGGTCATCGTGCAGGGCCACGGGCCGCTCAGCAGCGGCGCGGGCGTGTCCTCGGCCGTGTTCCCGCCGGTGGACTCCGGCTTCCAGGCGCCGCCGCAGTCGGTGCAGCAGCCCTATCAGGCGCCGCACACCCCGACCCCGGCCCCGTACGCGCCGACGCCGGCCCCCGCACCGCAGCAGCACGCGCAGGGCGGCTACGCCTACCCGCACACGCCCCCGCCGCAGCAGCAGTACGGGCCGCAGACCCCGCCGCCGTACACGATCTCCCCGTCGAGCTCGGCGGGCCTGTCGGCGACGGCCGGCGGCGGCAAGCGGAACACGCCGGTGGTCGTGGGCGCGATCGCGGTGGCGCTGCTGGCCGTCGGCGGCCTGATCGCGGCGATCGCGATGAACGGTGACGACGACAAGGGCAAGACCACGGCGGATCCGGGGACCTCCGCGTCCGCCTCCGCCAAGCCCGGGTTCAAGGGTCCCGACATCACGCGCACGATCGACCCGAAGAAGTGCACGGAGCCGGTGAAGCACTACAGCGAGGCCGGCAAGTACTCGGCGCCGGACTTCAAGTACAAGAACCTGCTCTCCGTCAAGGAGTGCATCCAGGCCTCGGGCGGCAAGTACACGATCGTTCCGAAGGACGAGGCCGTCTACGGCAAGGACACGGTGCTGGTCCAGTCCCCGGCCGCCGGCGAGAAGATCTCCAAGGAGAACACGGAGTACACCCTGACCGTGTCGACCGGCAACCCCGAATAGCGGACCGCCGCCGCCCCACACGAGGCACAGCGCGACACACCGGCATCCCGGGCACCCCGATGGGGCACCCGGGATGCCGGTTTTGCCCCACTATGTAAATCTGAGCCCATATCTCCGACGCTCAGCGAGCAGCTCGGTCGCTCGGGACGGGAGGGGCTCTCCATGATCCAAGGCTTCCGCCCGCCGCGCTGGCTGGCCTGCGCGGCACTCGTCGCCGCCGTCCTCGCGCCCGCCGCTTCCGCCTATGCCGGGCCCCTCGCCCCGGCCCGCCACTCCCCCGCCCGCCCCGCCGGGGACGACCCGTACGAGGAGCTCGCCGGCAGTGTCCCCGGAGTCGGGCGGGAGCGGCCCGGACGTCCGGCGGCCGAGCGCGCCAACCCGGAGCTGGCGGTGGCCTCCCGGCCGCTGCCCGTCCACCCCCGCGCCCGGCGCACGGCCCCGCCGACCACCGCCCCGACACCTCCGGCCCCGCCGACAGCCGTGATCAGGGCCATCGGAACCGAGCCGAACGACCGGGCCGCCGATCTGGCCGCGCACATACTGCCACTGGGCACCGGATTCGCCCTGATGGGGCTGGGTCTGGGCTACATGGGGATGCGCCTGCGCCGCAGCATCTAGGGCCGCCCCACGGCGTGCTCCGCATCCCGCTCGGTCCCCGTGTCCCCCTTCCGGCGTACATCTCAGGATGGTTGCCCTGAGTGAACATACTCGGTATACATACCGAGTATGTCGATCCGTCACGGGCTTCTCGCCCTGCTGGAACGGGGTCCTCGGTACGGCTCACAGCTGCGCACCGAGTTCGAATCCCGCACCGGCTCCACCTGGCCGCTCAACGTCGGGCAGGTCTACACGACCCTGGCCCGCCTCGAACGCGACGGCCTCGTCGCCCCAGGCGGTGAGGACGCCGCCGGCCACACCCTGTACGCCATCACCGACACCGGGCGTGCCGAACTGCACCAGTGGTACGAGCGGCCCGTCGACCGGGCCAACCCGCCCCGCGACGAGCTGTCCATCAAGCTCGCCATGGCCGTCGGCGCCCCCGGCGTGGACATCCGCGCCGTCATCCAGTCCCAGCGGCACGCCACGATCAAGGCGATGCAGGACTACACCCGGCTCAAGGCCACGGCACTCGCCGCGGTCGAGAGCGGGCAGTCCCGCGAACGCGACGACGTGGCCTGGCTGCTCGTCCTGGAACAGCTGATCTTCCAGACCGAAGCCGAGGCCCGCTGGCTCGACCACTGCGAAGCCCGGCTGGTCCGGCTCTCCCTGCCGGCCGACGGGAGAGCCGCCGCACCCGAACCGCCCCAGGCCGCCGCGGCCGAAGCTCCGGCCCCGACCACCACCGCCCGGCCCCACACCGCCCGCACGCGGCGTGGCTGAACCACCGTTCCAGGGGGGACCCCTTCATGCCTGACCAGCCCCAGCCCCGGCAGCCCGTCCTGCAGTTGGACCAACTCGTACGCACCCACGGCAGCGGTGCCACCGAAGTGCACGCCCTGCGCGGGATCAACCTCTCCGTCTTCCCCGGCGAACTCGTCGCCGTCATGGGCCCGTCCGGCTCCGGCAAGTCCACGCTGCTCACCCTCGCGGGCGGCCTCGACACCCCGAGCAGCGGCCGGGTGATCGTCGAGGGAACCGACATCACCGCGGCGAGCCGCAAGCAGCTGACCGCGCTGCGCCGCCGCAGCATCGGGTACGTCTTCCAGGACTACAACCTGATCCCGGCCCTCACCGCCGCCGAGAACGTGGCCCTGCCCCGCGAGCTCGACGGGACCTCCGCCCGCAAGGCCCGGGTCTCCGCCCTCGCCGCGCTGGAGGAGATGGGCCTCGGCGCACTCGCCGACCGCTTCCCCGACGAGATGTCCGGCGGCCAGCAGCAGCGTGTGGCCATCGCCCGCGCCCTCGTGGGCGACCGCCGCCTGGTCCTCGCCGACGAGCCCACCGGCGCGCTCGACTCCGAGACCGGCGAGTCCGTCCTCGGCCTGCTGCGCTCCCGCTGCGACGCGGGCGCGGCCGGCATCCTCGTCACGCACGAGCCGCGGTTCGCCGCCTGGGCCGACCGCGTCGTCTTCCTGCGCGACGGCAGCGTGGTCGACGAGACCCTGCGCAGCCAGGCCGACTCCCTCCTGTCCGGTCAGGTGGCCGACCGGTGACCTCGCTCCAAGGCTGGTACCACTCCTGGGTCGCGGCGCTGCGCATCGCCCGCCGCGACGCCTGGCGCGCCAAGGGCCGCAGCTCCCTCGTCCTCGCGATGATCGCCCTGCCGATCGTCGGGGTGAGCGCCGCAGACCTCACGCTGCGCAGCGCCGAACTCTCTCCCGAGCAGTCCGCCACCCGCCTGATGGGCGCAGCGGACGCCCGGGTGAACTCCACCCACATCGCCAAGGGCATCTACCAGAAGCCCGACGGCACGGGCTACTCGCCCGTCGGCGGCCACGACGCCTACGACGGCCCCCCGACGGCGAGGGACAAGCGGCCCGAGCCGGACCTGTCCGCATTCCCGGCCGGGACGCAGATCCTCAAGGACTCCGCCGGCTACGGCAAGGTGCGCACCGCGCACGGGCTGCTCGACACCGAACTACGCGAAATAGACACGCACAGCCCGCTGGCGGCGGGCCTGATCACGCTCGACCGCGGCAGGCTGCCCGAGGGTGCGGGCGAGGTCATCGCCACCCATGCCTTCCTGGAGAACTCCGGCCTCTTCGTCGGCTCCTCGGTCACCCCGCGCGGCGCGAACTCCTCGTACAAGATCGTCGGTGCGTACGAGCTCCCCAGCCAACTCGACCGGGAGGAGCTCATCGCCCCGCCGGGAACCCTGATCGAACCGCTCGACCAGGCGCTCCGGGCCTCCGGAGCGCGCGAGGTGCGGGGGGAGGACGCCTACCTGGTCAAGGTCGGCGGCGACGGTCTCACGTGGGACGAGGTCAAGGCGGCCAACACCAAGGGTCTGCTCGTGTTCTCCCGCGCCGTCCTCCTCGACCCGCCAGCCGACTCCGAAGTGCCCCTCTACGAGCAGGACCCCTCCTTCCGGATCGACCGGAGCGCGGGCGACACCGCCGAAATGGCCGTCCTGGCCACCATCGTGGGCCTCGCCATGCTGGAGATCTGCCTGCTCGCCGGACCGGCCTTCGCGGTCGGCGCCCGGCGCTCGCGCCGCCAGCTCGGCCTCGTCGGCGCCAACGGCGGCGACCGGCGCCACATCCGCTCCATCGTGCTCTCCGGCGGCCTGGTCATCGGCGCCGTGGCCGCCGTCGCCGGCACCGCGATCGGCGTGGTGCTCACCGTCGCACTCCGTCCGGTGCTCGAGGAGCAGCTCGGCAATCGCTTCGGCGGCTTCGACTTCCGCCCGCTGGAACTGGCCGCCATCGCCCTGCTCGCCGTCGTGACCGGGCTGCTGTCCGCGATCGTCCCGGCGATCACCGCGTCGCGGCAGACCGTGCTGGCCTCGCTGACCGGACGCCGCGGGGTGCGCCGCGCCAACCGTGTGCTGCCGGTCATCGGCCTGCTCGCCGTCGGCGCCGGCGCCGCGATCGCCCTGTACGGCAGCACGTCGGAGATGGGCTCCACCGTCGTGGCGGGCGGCAGCGCCCTCGCCGAACTCGGCATCGTCGCCCTCACCCCCGTCCTGGTCGGCCTGTTCGGGCGGCTCGGGCGGTGGCTGCCGCTGTCCCCGCGGCTCGCGCTGCGCGACGCCGTGCGCAACCGGGGGCGTACGGCGCCCGCGGTGGCCGCCGTACTGGCCGCCGTCGCCGGCACCGTCGCCGTGGCCACCTACGAGCACAGCCGCGACGTGCAGCTGCGCCACGAGTACGTGGCGGAGCTGCCGCACGGCACCGGACTGCTGGAGACCAACGAGAACGACGCCTACAAGGAGGTGCCGGCCCTGCGGGAGGCCCTCGCCAGGGACCTGCCGCTGGCGCTGCGGGCGGACGTCGACCGGCTGGTCGTCGGCAAGCCCAGCTGCGAGACGTTCTCGCCGGAACCCGGCTGCGGCCGCGTCGAGATCATCAAGCCCAAGGAGCAGCGCTGCCCGCTCTACGAGAACCCCAAGGGCCCCGACGCCTTCAGTGAGGCGGAGACACGGAAACTGCGCCAGGACTGGCGCTGCGAGGACTCCCGGTTCGGCACGCAGCACGCCACCGTCGTCGCCGACGAGAAGCTGCTGACCGTGCTGGCGGTCACCGACCCGGGCACCGTGGCCGCCCTCAAGGCGGGCAAGCCCGTCGCCTTCGACAAGCGGCAGGTGAAGGACGGCAAGCTCACCCTGCGGGTCGTCAGCGGCCCGGAAGGGGCCGACGTCTTCCAGGGGATGGGCCAGGAGCCTCCCGGTGAGGACAAGGTCATCGCCGTCCACCTCGCACCCGACGGCGTCGAGAGCTGGGGCGTCGATCTGGTCCTGCCGCAGGCGGCGGTCAAGGCCGCGGGGCTGGCCACCGCACCGTCCGGCTCGTACTTCAGCACCGACGGGGCCGTCTCCAGCGAGCAACGCCAGAAGCTGGCCGGGGAGATCGACCGGATGGGCGTCGAGGTGTCCCTGCGCATCGAGGCCGGCTACCAGGGCAACGACGACCTGGCCCTGCTCGTCCTGACCGTCTTCGCGGGCCTGGTCACCATCGGCGCCGCCGGCATCGCCACCGGGCTCGCCCAGGCCGACGCCGAGGCCGATCTGAAGACCCTGGCCGCGGTGGGCGCGGCGCCGCGCGTGCGGCGGACGCTGAGCGGCTTCCAGTGCGGGGTGGTGGCCCTGATGGGCGTCGTCCTGGGATCGGCGGCCGGAATCCTGCCCGCGGTCGGACTGCGCCTCACCCAGCGGCGGGAACGGGAACAGCTCTACGACCGCTCCCTCGCCGAGGGCTACCTGCCGACGGCGGACTCCCTGCCCTACGTGCCGATCGCCGTGCCGTGGGAGACCCTCGGCGGGCTGATCATCGTGGTCCCGCTGGGCGCGGCACTGCTGGCGGCGCTGGTCACGCGCTCCAGCGGCGCGCTGGCCCGCCGCGCGGCCGGCTGATGTCGGTGCCCCCGTACAGGTTGGATCACGCCTGTACGGGGGCACACCGTGTGAGTACGGAGGTGTGCGAGAGAATGACGGCATGGAGATGCCGAGGAGTGAACGGTCGCAGGACAACCCCCCGCACGTCCTGATCGTGGGACAGGACGGGACGGCGGTCGGCGACGCCGATGACGAGTCGCGCGAGGTCCCGGTGACGGAGATGGTCGAACAGCCCGCCAAGGTCATGCGGATCGGCAGCATGATCAAGCAACTCCTGGAAGAGGTACGTGCCGCGCCTCTCGACGAGGCGAGCCGGGTCCGGCTCAAGGACATCCATGCCGCCTCGGTGAAGGAGCTGGAGGACGGTCTGGCCCCCGAGCTCGTGGAGGAACTGGAGCGCCTGTCCCTCCCGTTCACGGAGGAGGCCATTCCCTCCGAGGCTGAACTGCGCATCGCCCAGGCCCAGTTGGTGGGCTGGCTGGAGGGCCTCTTCCACGGCATCCAGACGGCTCTGTTCGCGCAGCAGATGGCGGCGCGGGCCCAGCTGGAACAGATGCGCCGCGCCCTCCCGCCGGGCGGGCCGCACGACGACGACGAAGACGGCGGCCACGGCGCGATCCGCTCGGGCCCTTACCTCTAGGGCGGGTCTGCAGACGAAGCGGGTCGGGATGCCCTGTGCATCCGGACCCGCCTCTCTTCCGCCCCCCCCCCGACGGCATCCAGCCCCGCCGGCGATCGAGGCGCGGGGTCCGGGGCGGAGCCCGGGAATCCGGGATGCGCCTCCGGTAATCGGGGCTCCCCGCAAGGGACATGGCCGACGCATACTCTGGGGCATGAGCTACGACGCGATCGTGCTGGCCGGCGGCGCCGCGCAGCGACTCGGCGGGGCGGACAAGCCCGCGCTGAGCGTCGGCGGCCGCGCCCTCCTGGACCGCGTCCTCGACGCCTGCCCCGACGCCCGCACCACCGTCGTGGTCGGCGCCCGCCGCCCCACCGCCCGCCCGGTCCGCTGGACCCGCGAGGAGCCTCCCGGCGGCGGCCCGGTGGCCGCGCTGGACGCCGGACTGCGCCAGAGCACCGCCGCGCTGGTCCTCGTCCTCTCCGCAGATCTGCCGTTCCTCGACCGGGACACCGTGCGGACCCTGCTGGACGCGCCCGGTACCCACGGAACACCCGGGGCGGACGGGGCGATGCTGCGGGACCCCGACGGCCGGGACCAGCCGCTGGTCGCCGCCTACCGGGCCGAGCCCCTGCGCCGCGAGATCGCCCTGCTCGCCGCCGAACACGGCAACCTCACCGGGCTGCCGCTGCGCGCACTCACCGCCGAACTCGACCTCGCCCGCGTCACGGCGCAGCCGCTGGCCTCCTTCGACTGCGACACCTGGGACGATCTCGCCGCCGCCCGCGCCCGGATCAGGGACCATGGGACCGTGCTGGACCAATGGATCACCGCCGTCAAGAACGAGCTGGGCATCGACCTCGCCGTCGACACCAAGACCCTGCTCGACCTCGCCCGGGACGCCGCCCACGGCGTCGCCCGGCCCGCCGCCCCGCTGACCACCTTCCTGGTCGGCTACGCGGCCGCCCACGCCGCCGCCACCGGCGCCGACCCCGCCCAGGCCGTCGCCGAGGCCTCCCGCAAGGCCGCCGACCTGGCGCTGCGCTGGGCCGCCGAGGCAGAGGACGACGCCGCCGAACAGAACGGCTCCGGATGACCCCGACGAACTCCGCCGATCAGGCCCTGGACGAGGCCCTGGCCCTGGTCAGCCGCGCCCCGGAGGGCGGCGGCGGGGGCGGTCACCGCGCGGCCTCCTGGCCCCGGGCCCGGGACGCCGCCGTGCACGCCGGGGCCGGGGTGCGGCCCCGTACCCACCTGGTCCCCCTCGCGGAGGCCCTCGGCGAGGTCCTGGCCGCCCCCCTGGAGGCGCTGACCGACCTGCCGTCCTTCGACACGTCCGCCATGGACGGCTGGGCCGTCGCCGGCCCGGGCCCCTGGAGCATGCGCAGCGGCGGCGTCCTGGCCGGCTCCGACCGGCCGGAGCCGCTCACCGACGGCGAGGCGGTACGGATCGCCACCGGCGCCCGGATCCCAGCCGACACCACCGCCGTCATCCGCAGCGAGCACTGCCGCGAGGCCGGCACCCAGCTCTTCGCCGACCGGCCCGTCCTCACCGGCCAGGACATCCGTCCCCGCGGCCAGGAGTGCCGCTCCGGGGACCTGCTGCTGCCCGCCGGCTCCCTGGTCACCCCGGCCGTCCTCGGACTCGCCGCGGCCGCCGGGTACGACGAGCTGACCACCCGGCCGCGCCCCAGCGTGGAGATCCTGGTGCTCGGGGACGAGTTGCTCACCGAGGGCCTCCCGCACGACGGGCTGATCCGCGACGCCCTCAGCCCCATGCTGGGGCCCTGGCTCACGCGCCTCGGCGCCGACGTCGTCGCCGTGCGACGGCTCGGCGACGATCCGGCGGGGGCCGCGGCGCTGCTGGAGGCCGTCACCACGTCCACCGCGGACGTCCTCGTGACCACCGGCGGCACCGCGTCCGGACCCGTCGACCACGTCCACCCCGTGCTGCGCCAGGCCGGCGCCGACCTGCTGGTCGACGGGGTCGCCGTGCGCCCCGGGCATCCGATGCTGCTGGCCCGCATCGGGTCCCGTGCGGACGGCCGGCACGTGGTCGGGCTGCCGGGCAACCCGCTGGCCGCCGTGTCCGGCCTGCTGACCCTCGCCGAACCCCTGCTGCGGGCCCTCGCCGGCCGCAGCAGGCGCCCCCGCTACACCGCGCCGGTCCAGAGCGACGTACCGGGCCACCCGTACGACACCCGGCTGGTCCCCGTGCAGCTGAGCGAGGAGCACGCCGTACCGTTGCGTTTCCACGGCCCCGCGATGCTGCGCGGCGTGGCGGCCGCCGACGCGCTGGCCGTCGTACCGCCCAAAGGCGCGCGGTCCGGGCAGGAGCTGGAAATTCTCGATCTGCCGTGGGCTTCAGGAGGATGTTTCACGTGAAACTTCACGGTCAGGACGCCATGGCCCGCGCCGCCGACGAGAAACTCGTCTCCCGGCGCGTCAAGCTGCCCAAACGGATCGTCGAGCAGCCGCTGAGCCAGGTCACCAAGCGCCTGCTGATGGCCCTGTTCGTGCTCTTCCTGACGGTCTTGATCGTCTGGCTCGACCGCGACGGTTATCACGACAACGCCAACGAGACGGTCGATCTCCTCGACTGCTTCTACTACGCCACCGTCACGCTGTCGACGACCGGCTACGGCGACATCGTCCCGTACAGCGACAGCGCACGGCTGATCAACATCCTGCTGATCACCCCGCTGCGCGTGCTGTTCCTGATCATCCTGGTCGGTACCACCCTGGAAGTGCTCACGGAGCGGACGAGGGAAGAGTGGCGGCTGAAGCGCTGGAGGAAGAACTTGCGTGAACACACGGTCGTCGTCGGCTTTGGCACCAAGGGCCGCTCGGCCTTGCAGACGCTGCTGGCCACCGGCCTCTCCAAGGAGCAGGTCGTCATCGTCGACCCCAGCACCAAGGTGATCGACATCGCCAACTCGGAGGGCTTCACGGGCGTGGTCGGCGACGCCACCCGCTCCGACGTACTGCTCCGCGCCGAGGTGCAGAAGGCCCGTCAGATCGTCATCGCCACCCAGCGGGACGACACGGCGGTCCTGGTCACGCTGACGGCCCGGCAGCTCAACCGCGGCGCGAAGATCGTCGCGGCGGTGCGCGAGGAGGAGAACGCCCCGCTGCTGCGCCAGTCCGGCGCGGACGCCGTCATCACGAGCGCGAGCGCGGCCGGCCGACTGCTGGGCCTCTCGGTGCTCAGCCCGAGCGCGGGCACCGTGATGGAGGACCTGATCCATCAGGGCAGCGGCCTCGACCTGATCGAACGCCCTGCCAAGAAGTCCGAGGTCGGCAAGTCGGTACGGGACACCGACGACCTGGTGGTGAACGTGCTGCGCGGGCACCGGCTGCTCGCGTACGACGACCCGCACGCGAGCCCGATCCAGCTGACGGACCGTCTCATCACCATCGTGCGGGCGGTGCCGCCCACGACGCCGCAGGTGACGCTGGGTCCTGCCGAGTAGGCGCGAGTTGGCGTAGCCTCCGGGCCATGCATGCGATCACCATCGAGCAGCCCGGCGCCCCCGAGGCCCTCGTCTGGACCGACGTACCCGATCCGGTGCCGGGCGAGGGCGAGGTCCTCGTCGAGGTCGCGGCGAGCGCCGTGAACCGCGCCGACGTCCTCCAGCGGCAGGGGTTCTACGACCCGCCGCCCGGCGCCTCGCGGTATCCGGGCCTGGAGTGTTCCGGGCGGATCGCGGCGGTCGGGCCGGGAGTGTCCGGCTGGTCGGTCGGGGACGAGGTGTGCGCCCTGCTGGCCGGCGGCGGGTACGCGCAGCGGGTGGCCGCTCCGGCGGGCCAGCTGCTGCCGGTCCCGGCGGGCGTGGACCTGCTGACGGCCGCCGCGCTGCCCGAGGTCGTCACGACGGTGTGGTCCAACGTGTTCATGGTGGCCGGACTGCGCCCGGGCGAGACTCTGCTGGTGCACGGCGGGTCCAGCGGGATCGGGACGATGGCGATCCAGCTGGCGAAGGCGGTGGGCGCGACGGTCGCCGTGACGGCCGGCGGCCCGGAGAAGCTGGCGCGCTGCAAGGAGCTGGGCGCGGACATCCTCATCGACTACCGCGAGCAGGACTTCGTGAAGGAGCTGCGGGCGGCGACGGGCGGTGCCGGGGCGGACGTGATCCTGGACATCATGGGCGCGAAGTACCTGGCCCGGAACGTGGACGCGCTGGCCGTGAACGGCCGCCTCGCCGTGATCGGGCTCCAGGGCGGCGTCAAGGCCGAGCTGAACCTCGGGGCGCTGCTGGCCAAGCGGGCGGCGATCACCGCCACCTCCCTGCGGGCCCGCCCGCTGGAGGAGAAGGCGGCCATCGTCGCGGCCGTACGGGAGCACGTGTGGCCGCTGGTGGCCGCGGGGCGGGTCCGTCCGGTGGTGCACGCGTCGTTCCCGATGCGGGAGGCGGCCGAGGCGCACCGGGTCATGGAGTCGAGCGCCCACGTGGGCAAACTCCTGCTCACGGTCTGAGCCCGGGCGCGCCCCGCAGTGCGGAGCCCTCTCCCCGCCTCGCCCCTTCACCGTTTCCCGGCCTCTGCCCGGACCCGGGTCTTCGAACGCCGGACGGGCTGAAAATCCAGCCCCGATCCGACTTTGCCGATGTTTGGGGCCTGGGGCGCGGGGCGGCCACGGCGGCGACGCCGTATCCGCCCCGCGCTGCGCGGCTACAGGCTGCGCAGCAGGACGGCCGGGGACTCGACGCAGTCGGCGACGTAGCGCAGGAAGCCGCCCGCCGTGCCGCCGTCGCAGACCCGGTGGTCGAACGTCAGCGACAGCTGCACGACCTGCCGCACCGCCAGCTCGCCCTGGTGCACCCACGGCTTCGCGATGATCCGGCCGACCCCGAGCATCGCCGCCTCGGGGTGATTGATGATCGGCGTGGAGCCGTCGACCCCGAACACCCCGTAGTTGTTCAGGGTGAAGGTGCCGCCCGTCAGGTCGGACGGGGCCAGCTTCCCGGCGCGGGCCAGCTCGGTCAGCCGGGCGAACTCCGCCGACAGCGACTCGGGGTTGCGGTTCTGCGCGTCCCGGACCACCGGGACCACCAGGCCCCGTTCGGTCTGCGCGGCGAAGCCCAGGTGCACCGACGGGAGCCGGACGATCTCCTTGGCCGCGAGGTCCACGGTGGAGTTGAGCTCCGGGTACCGGGTCAGCGCGGCCGTGCAGATCCGTGCCAGCAGCGCGAGCACCGAGATCTTGGGTCCGCCCGCGGCGTTCATCGCGGCGCGGGCGGCCATCAGCTCGGTGGCGTCGGCATCGACCCAGCAGGTGGCGTCCGGGATCTCCCGGCGGCTGCGCGACAGCTTCTCGGCGACCGCCCCGCGCACACCCTTGAGCGGGATCCGCTCGCCCTGCGCCGCCACGGGCGCAGCCGCGACGGGAGCCGGCTCGGGGGCCCGCAGCGCGGCCAGCGCCGCCTCGACGTCCGCCCGCAGGATCAGGCCTTCGGGTCCGGACCCGTGCAGCGCGCGCAGGTCGACCCCGCCGTCCCGCGCCAGTTTGCGCACCAGCGGCGAGATCACGGGCACCGGCCCGGCCGGGACGGCCGCGACGGACGCGACAGGCGCCGCGGCCGGAGCGACGGGCGCCGCGGCCGGAGCGACGGGCGCCGCGGCCGGAGCGACGGCCGGCGACGAGACCTCGGCGGTGACGGGTCGCACCCGTCGCCGACGCGCCGGGCGGGAGTGGTCCGTGCCGTAACCGATCAGGGGCCGGGGCGAGTTGCCGGAGCCCTCGGCTTCGTCCGCCGGGGCCTCCGGGAGCGTCTGCGCGCCCACCGCCACGGTGATCAGCGGCGCCCCGACCGGGAGTTCCGTGCCCTCCTCCCCGAAGCGGGCGGTGACCACCCCGCCGTAGGGGCACGGAACCTCCACCATCGCCTTGGCCGTCTCGACCTCGACCACCGGCTGGTCGATGGCGACGACGTCGCCCACGGCCACCAGCCAGCGGACGATCTCGGCCTCGGTCAGGCCCTCCCCGAGGTCGGGGAGCTTGAATTCCATTACCTGCGGCATCAGTTCTCCCACTGCAGGCGGGCCACGGCGTCCAGGATCCGGTCCACTCCCGGCAGGTGGTGCTTCTCCAGCATCGGCGGCGGATACGGGATGTCGAAGCCCGTCACCCGCAGCACCGGCGCCTCCAGGTGGTGGAAGCACCGCTCCATGATGCGAGCGGCGATCTCCGCACCCGGTCCGCCGAAGCCGTTCGCCTCGTGGACGACCACCGCGCGCCCCGTACGGCGTACGGACTCCATGACCGTGTCCTCGTCGAAGGGGACGAGCGAGCGCAGGTCGACGACCTCCAGCTCCCAGCCCTCCTCGCGCGCCGCCTCGGCCGCCTCCAGGCACACCGGCAGCGAGGGCCCGTAGGTGATCAGCGTCGCGCTCGCGCCCGTCCGCCGGACCAGCGCCTTCCCGATGGCCGGGACGGCCGTCGGCGCCTCGGGCGACCAGTCGGCCTTCGACCAGTAGAGCCGCTTCGGCTCCAGGAAGATCACCGGGTCGTCGCTGGCGATGGACGCGCGCAGCAGCCCGTACGCGTCCTCGACCGTCGCCGGGGTCACCACGTGCAGACCGGGGGTCGCCACGTAGTACGCCTCGGAGGAGTCGCAGTGGTGCTCCACGCCGCCGATCCCGCCGCCGTACGGCACCCGGATGGTGATCGGCAGCGGCATCGCACCGCGGGTGCGGTTGCGCATCTTGGCCACGTGCGAGATGAGCTGCTCGAAGGCCGGGTACGCGAAGGCGTCGAACTGCATCTCGACCACCGGCCGCAGCCCGTACATGGCCATGCCGACCGCCGCGCCCAGGATTCCCGCCTCGGCGAGCGGGGTGTCCGTGCAGCGCTCCTCGCCGAACTCCTTCGCGAGCCCGTCCGTGATCCGGAAGACCCCGCCGAGCGTGCCCACGTCCTCGCCCATGACGTGGACCGTCGGGTCCTCGGCCATCGCGTCGCGCATGGCCCGGGTCAGGGCCTGCGCCATCGTCGAGGGCTTGACCCCCGACTTCGCGGACTTCGCCGCCACCGTCGTCACGCCTGGTCCTCGGCTTCCAGCTCTGCGCGCAGCATGGCCGCCTGCTCCCGCAGCCGGTCGGTCTGCTCCGCGTACACGTGCGCGAACAGGTCCATCGGGTCCACCACCGGATCCGCGTTCATCCCCTCGCGGAGCGACGCCGCCATCACCTCGGCCTCGTCGCGCGCCGCCTGGATGCCCGCCTCGTCGATGATCCCGCGCGCGGTCAGCTCGCGCTCGAGCAGATCGATCGGGTCGTGCGCCTTCCAGGCCTCGACCTCGGCGTCGCCGCGGTAGCGGGTCGCGTCGTCGGCGTTCGTGTGGGCCTCCATGCGGTACGTGACGGCCTCGATCAGGGTCGGCCCGCCGCCGGCCCGGGCCCGCCGCACCGCCTCGGCCAGCACCTCGTGCATCGCGGCGATGTCGTTGCCGTCGACCAGCCGGCCGGGCATCCCGTAGCCGACGCCCTTGTGGGCCAGCGTCGGGGCCGCGGTCTGCTTGGCGAGCGGGACGGAGATCGCGAAGCCGTTGTTCTGCACGAGGAAGACCACCGGGGCCTGCCAGACGGCGGCGAAGTTCAGCGCCTCGTGGAAGTCGCCCTCGCTGGTGCCGCCGTCGCCGACCATGGCGAGGGCGACGACGTCGTCGCCGCGCAGCCTGGCCGCGTGCGCCAGGCCCACCGCGTGCGGCAGCTGGGTGGCGAGCGGGGTGCTCAGCGGGGCTATGCGGTGCTCACGCGGGTCGTATCCGGTGTGCCAGTCGCCGCGCAGCAGGGTCAGCGCCTGTACGGGGTCCAGTCCGCGCGCCACGGCCGCCAGGGTGTCGCGATAGCTCGGGAAGAGCCAGTCCCGGTCCTCCAGGACCAGGGCGGCCGCGATCTCGCAGGCCTCCTGGCCGACGGTGGAGGGGTAGACGGCGAGCCGGCCCTGCTTGGTCAGCGCGGTGGCCTGGGCGTTGTAGCGGCGACCGCGCACCAGCTCGGCGTAGCACCGGCGCATCAGCGCGGGGTCGAGCCGGTCGGCCGCCTCGGTGCCGAGGACCCGGTAGGGCTCGGCGTCCGGGAGCAGCGGGGCGGCGTCCGTACGGGGCCTCCAGGCGGGCGGCGGGGTGGGACGGTGGGACGCACCGGCACCGGGCAGCTCTTGGACCGTCATGGCGGCGTACACCTCCTCGTGGGAAGCGGGCAGGGGGTGCCCCGGATGTGAGGCCCCTCACCTACCGATTGTTCGGTTGTCTGCGCAATTTGGCTACAGGCGGCTCCAGGCTGTGGACAAACTGGCGCCGGGGCCCTGGGATGGATGCAGGACGTCCAGGAGAGGGAGGCATCGGGCAATGCCGGATGAACAAATGGCCGGAGCGGGTTCCCTACCGGTACCGCCGGGGGGCGCCCCCGGCGCCTCCGGAGTCCCTCCCGCGGCGCCGCGCCCCCTGGACCCGATCGACCGGTCGATCATGCGGCTGCTCCAGGCGGACGGCCGCGCGTCGATACGATCGGTGGCGGAGCAGGTGCACGTCTCACGGGCTAACGCCTACGCCCGCATCAACCGGCTCATCGACGACGGGGTGATCCGCGGCTTCACGGCTCGCGTCAACCACGAACGCGCAGGCCAGGGCGCATCCGCCTACATCACCCTGAAGATCGTCCAGAATTCCTGGCGCACGGTCCGCGAGCAGCTCCGCGAACTCCCGGGCGCCGCCCACATCGCCCTGGTCAGCGGAGATTTCGACGTGCTGCTCCTGGTGCACACCCCGGACAACCGGACCCTGCGTGAACTGGTCCTGACGCGCCTCCAGGCCATCCCGGAGGTCCTCTCGACACGCACCCTGCTGGTCTTCGAGGAGACGGACCTGCAGGACGCCGGCCCGGGCCCGGCCGGCGCCCCGGCCATCGCCGAGGAGTAGGCGGCCACCAGGGGCGGTGGCGGCCGGGGCCGTCCGGGTACGACAGCGCCCCGGGAACGGCCTGTACGGGCCGTCCCCGGGGCGTCGGCTGTGTGCCCCTGCGGTGCTACCGGTGGATCACTTGGTGTCGTAGTAGCCGAAGATGTCGACGATCAGGTCGGTGTCTTCCCAGCCCTGGTTCCAGAAGTCGACGATGCCGGTGGACCCGGTGCTCGCCTGGACGAGGTTCGGGACGGTGGCGCCCTTCGTCCAGTTCAGGTTCGAGGAGTTGGGCGGCGTCGGCCAGTGTTCGGCCTCGTTGATGTAGTCGTCCATCGAGTTCGGGTCCGGGGTGACCGTGAGGAAACCGTCGCCCCTGGTGTTGGTCACCGTGGCGTTCATCACGAAACCCGAGATGCCGGGGTCGTCGTAGGAGAGCGGCATGTAGATGTAGCTGCGAGGGCCCAGCGGGCCCCCGTCCCAGCTCGCGGGGTCACGGGTGTCGAGCAGACGCTCCGGCGACAGCGGCAGGAAGGCGCCCTTGCTGTCGGCGCTGTAGAAGCCGACGACGTCGACGATGACGTCGGTGCCCGCCCACGCACCGTTGAAGACGCTGATCTTGCCGTCCAAACCGACGGGCACGATCACCGAGTTGGCGATCGTCTGACCGGCGGAGAAGTTCAGGTTGGACGCGGTCGGGGTCTGCGCCCCGCCCGGGAAGACCGACAGGTGGCCGGCCTCCCTCGGGCTGGTGACCGTCACGTTGAGCGCCACGGCGCTGATGCCCTGGGGCACGCCGCGCAGGCCGCTGATCTGCGTGGAGAAGGTCTTCCGTCCGCCGAGCTGGCCCTGGACGGTGCCGAGGCCCTCGCGTGTGTCGACGAAGCGGGACGGGGTGACCGGGGTGTAGCCGCTGGAGGCGGTGTGGCTGAAGTAGCCGGTGACGTCCGCGATCAGGTTGACCGGCATCGAGCTGCGGTTGGCCAGCTCGACGTAGCCGTTCTTGCCGACCGGCACGATGACCAGGTTCGGGACGGTCTGACGGGCCTTGAAGTTGACGTTCGACGTGGTCGGACGCTCGGTGCCCTCGGGGAAGGCGATGATGTGGCCGTCACTGTTGGTGTCGGTGACGGTGACGTTGAGGACCACGGCGGTGACCCCGGCCGGTATCCCGCCGTTGCCGCCGACCTTCACGCGGGTCGAGCTGTACGGCTGGACCATGCCCTGCGCCGCGCCGGTCCCGTTCCGGGTGTCCAGGAGACGGGTCGGGGCGTACGGGGTGAAGTCCGAGCCCGGGGTGACGAGCGCGATCGTGTTGGTGGCCGTCACGTTGTTCGCGACGTCCTTCACGGTGACCTTGGCCGTGTAGGAGCCGACCTCGGCGTAGGTGTGCGGCGAGGTCAGGACGGTGGTTTCGGGGAGGGCGTTCTCCACCTTCCTGGTGACCGTCTCCGTCTTCCCGTCGCCCCAGTCGATGGTGACGTCGAGCGTGGCGTCCACGCTCGTGAAGGACGTGTCCAGCTCCACGGAGTGCGCCGTGGTGCCGTAGACGGTCAGGCCGATCGCGAGATCCTGGTTGGCTGCGATGGACTGCGTCTGCGCGGCGGCGGCGCCGGTCTTGGCGGAGGCCAGCGCCTTGCGGACCGTGCGGTCCGCGGGGCTGGTGAAGGTGTGCTCCTTGGACTTGGACGCCTTGCCGAGGCCCAGGTCCAGGTCGGGCTTGGTCATACCGTGCGCGTCGGGCTTGGCCGGATCGGCCTGGGCCACGCCCGGGATGAGGCCAACACCTGCCGCGACCATGGCGGCAGCGGAGATTACGAGACGGCGGTTGCGCACCGGCCCCCCATTTTCTTTGCAAAAGCGACTTTTTGAACGCGCTCAGGACGGAAATCCTGATCAGCGTACAGAGCCCCTCCGACCGTGGCCGGAGGGGTCCCCCCGGAGCCTCAGCGGGCCGTGCGCAGGCCGTCGAAGGCCATGTGGACGACCGCGTCCGCGAGCTGGTCGGCGCCGGTGCCCGAATGCGGGCGGTACCACTCGACCAGGGAGTTCACCATGCCGAAGAGCAGACGGGTGGCCAGCCGGATGTCCACGTCCGCCCGGAGGTCGCCGTCCGCCGCGGCCGCCCCCAGCAGGTCGGCGACCTGGTGGTCGAACTCGCGGCGGCGCTCCAGGGCCCAGCGCTCGGTCCGGGTGTTGCCGCGCACGCGCAGCAGCAGCGTCACGTACGGCAGCTCGGAGACCAGCACCTCGACCGTGCGGCGCGTGACGTACTCGACGCGCTCGACCGCACGGCCCCGTACCGCGCCCGGTTCCTCCAGCACCGCGAAGAGCTCGTCGAGGGCGCGGCTGACGGCCCGCCGCAGCAGTTCCTCCTTGCCCGCGACGTGGTGGTAGATCGAGGACTTCGAGATGCCCGCGGCCTTGGAGAGGTGCTCCATCGAGGTGCCGTCGTAGCCACGCTCGTTGAAGACCTGGACGGCGACGGACAGCAGCGTTTCGGGGGTGTACGTGTCCCGTTTGGCCGTGGTCACCGGTCCCCCTCGTCGTCACCGGCGGCGTAGCCCAGCTTGAACAGGGCCAGCGAGGGCGCGTACCGGCCTCCGGGGCAGCGCTCGTCGAGGTGGTGCAGGAGGTCGTAGGCCCAGTCCCGGCCGAGCCGGTCGTGCCACTCGGCCGGTCCCACCGGGTAGTTGACGCCGAGCCGCATGGCCGTGTCGATGTCCTCGGCGGAGGCTACTTTGCGGGCGACGGCGTCGGCCGTGAGGTCGATCAGCATCGCGACGGTCCGGGCGACGATCATGCCGGGGACGTCGCCGATGACGGAGACCTGCTTGCCCAGCTTCTGGAACAGGCCGATCGCCTCGGCGAGGGTCCGCTCGCTGGTGTCGTCGCTGGCCGAGAGCGCGATCCGGGTGGCGCCGCGGTAGTCGAGCGCGAGGTCGAAGTACACGACGTCCGCGAACTCGACGGAGGTCTTCCCGTCCGCGAGGACCAGCTGGCCCTCGCCGGGCAGCTGGATGTACGGGCCCCCGTGCTCGGTGGCCGTGACCGCGATCCCGGCCTCCTCCAGCAGGTCGGCCAGCTCCGCCGCGGGTCCGAGGTCGCCGACGACGGTGACCTTGGCCGGGGCCTCCTCGGGTCCCGCGGTGTGCGGCTGCGCGGCGGCGGCCTGCGGGCCGTACGGGAACCAGCCGTGCCCCGACTTGCGGCCGAGGCGGCCCGACTGGACCAGCCGGCGCTGCGCGAGGGAGGGGGTGAACTTGGGGCTGCGGAAGAAGGACTCCCACACGGAGCGGGTCACGGCTTCGTTGACGTCCTGGCCGATCAGGTCGGTCAGCTGGAACGGGCCCATCTTGAAGCCGCCGCTCTCGCGGAGCACGGCGTCGATGGTGGCCGGGTCGGCGCCCTGCTCCTCGTACACCGCGAAGGCCTCGGCGTAGAAGGGGCGGGCGATCCGGTTGACGATGAAACCGGGGGTGTCGGCGCAGCGGACCGGCGTCTTCCCCCAGCCGAGGACGGTGCGGTACGCGCGCTCGGCGGCGGCCGGGTCGGTCGCGGAACCGCTGACCACCTCGACGAGCGGGAGCAGCGGGGCCGGGTTGAAGAAGTGCAGGCCGAGGAAGCGGCCGGGGTGAGCGAGCCCGGCGGCGAGCTCGGTGACGGAGAGGGAGGAGGTGTTGGTGGCCAGCAGCGCGTCCGGCGCCACCACCTCTTCGAGCGCGGCGAAGAGGCTCTGCTTCACGGTGACGTTCTCGACCACCGCCTCGATGACCAGCCCGGCACCGGCGAGGTCCGCGAGGTCGCCCGCGGCACCGATCCTGCCGATCGCGTCCTCGGCCTCGGCGTGATCGAGGCGGCCCTTGGCGGCCATCCGCTCGACGCGGTCCTGCACGAAACCGACGCCGTCGGCGGCGAGAGCGGCATTGATGTCGTAGATCAGCACGCGGTGACCTGCGAGAAGGACGACCTGGGCGATGCCCTGGCCCATGGTGCCCGCGCCGACGACCGCCACAGTGCGAGACCGCTCGATTGCTGTCATGTCCTGATCCTCCCGCACCGACTTATCCACAGGTCCGCCGGGCCCTCTTGTCCCGACCGATCGTTCGGTTACTCTAACTCCAGTCTGCTCTTCTTCGCCCGGCTCAACGAGGAGTTGGTCCCTGATGGCCGCCGAGCTCACCGTCCCCCAGCTGTCCGCCAAGCACCGGCCCACCCTGGACCAGGCCTTGTCGGCGATCCGCAGCCGCGCCTACTGGTCGCCGCATCCCGAACACCCCAAGGCGTACGGCGAGACCGCCCCGGCCGACGGGCTCGCCGCCTTCGAGGCCGTCCGCGGCACGCGGCTGGACCTGGGGCAGCCCGGCACCGACGGCTGGACGGGCGCCGAGGTGTCCCCGTACGGCTTGGAGCTGGGCGTCGAGTACCCGCATGTGGACCCGGACGTGCTGCTCCCCGCGATGAAGGCCGGCATGGGTGCCTGGCGTGACGCGGGGCCCGAGGCGCGCGCCCTGGTCTGTATCGAGATCCTGGCCCGCATCTCCGCCCGGACCCACGAGTTCGCGCACGCGGTCATGCACACCAGCGGCCAGGCCTTCATGATGGCGTTCCAGGCGGGCGGCCCGCACGCACAGGACCGCGGCCTGGAGGCCGTGGCCTACGCGTACGAGGAGCAGACCCGGGTCCCCGGCCAGGCCGACTGGTCGAAGCCGCAGGGCAAGAAGGACCCGCTGCAGCTCGGCAAGCGCTTCACCGCGGTGCCGCGCGGCGTCGCCCTCATGATCGGCTGCAACACCTTCCCGACGTGGAACGGCTACCCCGGCCTGTTCGCCTCCCTCGCCACCGGCAACGCGGTGCTGGTCAAGCCGCACCCCCGGGCCGTGCTGCCGCTCGCGCTGACCGTCCAGGTCGCCCGGGAGGTCATCGCCGAGGCGGGCTTCGACCCGAACCTGGTGGCGCTCGCCGTCGAGCGCCCGGGCGAGGGCATCGCCAAGGACCTCGCGGTCCGCCCCGAGATCAAGCTGATCGACTACACCGGGTCCACGGAGTTCGGGGACTGGCTGGAGACCCACGCCCGCCAGGCGCAGGTCTACACGGAGAAGGCCGGCGTCAACACCGTGGTCGTCGACTCCACCGACAACTACAAGGGCATGCTGGCGAACCTCGCGTTCTCCCTGTCCCTCTACAGCGGCCAGATGTGCACCACCCCGCAGAACCTGCTGATCCCGCGCGACGGCATCGCGACGGACGCCGGCCACAGGACGTACGACGAGGTCGTCGCCGACCTCGCCGCCTCGGTCGGCGGCCTGCTGGGCGACGACGCCCGGGCCAACGCGCTGCTCGGCGCGCTGGTCAACCCGGACGTCAAGGCCCGTCTGGAGGCGGCGGCCGGACTGGGCGAGGTCGCGCTGGCCTCCCGGGAGGTCGTGAACCCCGAATTCCCGGACGCGGTGGTCCGCACCCCCGTCCTGGTCAAGCTGGACGCGGCCAAGCCGGACCCGGACGCGCCCTACCTCTCGGAGTGCTTCGGCCCGGTCGCCTTCGCGGTGGCCGTGGACACCACCGCCGACGCCCTCGACCTGCTGCGCCGCACGGTGCGGGAGAAGGGCGCCATGACGGTGGGCGCGTACACGACGTCGGCGGACACCGAGCGGGCGATCGAGGAGGTCTGCCTGGAGGAGTCCGCGCAGCTCTCCCTGAACCTGACCGGCGGGGTCTACGTCAACCAGACCGCGGCGTTCTCGGACTTCCACGGCTCGGGCGGCAACCCTGCGGCCAACGCGGCACTGTGCGACGGAGCCTTCGTCGCAAACCGCTTCCGCGTGGTGGAGGTCCGCCGCCAGGCGTAAGCGGTCCACCTGATCAGGCCGTGGACGTCTCCTCTCCGAAGGTGCGGGCGGAGGCGTCCACCTGGGCCATCCTGCGCAGGGCGGCGAAGACCGCGTCGCCCAGCACCGTGCCGACGACCACCGCCTCCACGAGGTCCTCACGGGCCACCCTGCGGGCGGTGTAGTCCAGGTCCGCGCGGCCCACGCGCTCGGCCGCCTCCACGTAGTCGTCGAGCACGTCCACGAAGCCGCCGTGCCCCACCCGCGCGAGCGAGGCGAGCGCGGACACCAGCGCCTCGGCGGCCTTGCTCCCGCGTTCGACCCGCCAGCCGCGCTCCTCGATCAGCCGCGCCACGCGCTCCCGGGCCAGCACGGTCTCCGCGTCAGGTGCGCCGCCGCCGTCGCCGCGGCCGTCGCCGAATTCGGGCACCAGGCTCCGGGCGGCCGCACCCAGCAGTTTGTGCACCGGTTGCTCCTTGTCGTCGATGGCCCCCAGCACCTCGCCGATGGCCGCCACCGACAGTCCGCCGACCTCCAGCAGTGCGCGCACCAGCCGCAGCCGACGCTCGTGCACGTCCCCGTAGCTGGCCTGGTTGGGACTGGTCAGCTCCCCCGGCGGCAGCAGACCCTCCCGTACGTAGTACTTGATCGTCGGTACCGGCACCCCGGTCCGCCGGCTCAACTCTCCGATGCGCACGTGCGTTCACCCGATTCCTCTTGCCCTGTCCACCCCCATCATAGATAGTGGCGCTATCAGATAGCGGAGAGTGTCGCTATCCATTCATTACGGGGGTATGAATGATGAGGTCCTCCTGGCGTACATGGCACCGCCCGCTGGTGGTGTTCGCCCTGGCGATGGCCGTGTGGGCGCTCGGCTCCGCGGTCGGGCTCCTGGTCGACGACCGCGTGCTGACGGGGGCGCCGATCTGGGCCAAGCCGTTCAAGTTCTCGATCTCGTTCGTCGCCTACTGCCTCAGCCTGGCCTGGATGATCTCGCTGCTGGGCGCGGCCCGGCCGCGGCTGCGCCGGACCGCCTGGTGGGCCGGCACGGTCGTGGTCGCCGCCAGCGCCGGGGAAATGCTGCTGATCACCCTGCAGGTGGTCCGCGGGGTGCGCAGCCACTTCAACAACGCGACGGCCTTCGACGCCCAGGTCTACGCCCTCATGGGCAACACCGTGGTCGTGCTGTGGCTCGGCACGCTCGTCGTCGCGGCCCTGCTCTGGCGCGCCCGGACCGCCGACCGGGCCACGGCCTGGTCGATCCGGATCTCCACGGTCCTCGCGCTGACCGGCGCCGCACTCGCCGTCCTGATGACCCTGCCCACCGCCGAGCAGCAGCGCCTGGACGCGGCCGGTCTCGAGGGCCTGGAAAACGGCGGGCACAGCGTCGCAGTGCCCGACGGCGGCCCCGGAATGTTCCTGACCGGCTGGTCCACCACCGGCGGAGACCTGCGCATCCCGCACTTCTTCGGAATGCACGCCCTGCAGCTGCTCCCGCTCCTCGTGCTCGTCCTCGCCGCGCTGGCGCCGCGCTTCGCCCGGCTGCGCGACGAGCGGGTGCGGGTACGGCTGGTCTTCGTGGCCGGTGGGGTGTACGCGGCCGTGCTCGCCCTGCTGACCTGGCAGGCCCTGCGGGGCCAGTCGCTGATCCACCCGGACGGGGCCACGCTGGGCGCGTCCGCCGCGATCCTGCTGGCGGCCGCACTCGGTACGGCCGCGGCGCTACTGGGCCGGGCCGCCCCAGTGGAACAGGGTCATGGCCACGCTGGTGGCGAGGTTGTAGCTGGAGACCTGCGGGCGCATCGGCAGGGCGACCAAGTGGTCGGCACGGGCCCGCAGCTCCGGTGAGATCCCGTGGCGTTCCGAGCCGAAGGCGAGCAGGGCGTCGTCCGGGAGGGTGAGGGCGCGGATGTCCTCGCCGTCCGGGTCGAGCGCGTACAGCGGCCCGGGCGGCAGCTCGTCCAGGGCGAGGCGCTCGACGGTGGTGGCGTAGTGCAGCCCGGCACCGGCCCGGACCACGTTCGGGTGCCAGGGGTCGAGGTCGCCCCGGGTGACCACGCCGGTGGCACCGAAGCCGGCGGCGAGGCGGACGACGGCTCCGACGTTGCCGAGGTTGCGGGGATTGTCGAGCACGACGACGGGCGCGGACCTGGGCATCCGCCCCAGCCCGGCGACACCCGCCGCCCGGTCGGGCCGTACGGCGAGCGCCGCGACGCCGGTGGGATGCACGCGGGGCAGGATCTCCTTGAGCGTGGCCCGCCGCACCAGCCGGGCCACGTCGGCCCCGACGTCCGAAGCCAGCTCGGCGGCCAGGGCCCGTACGGCGGCGGGGTCCTCGGCGACGACCATCCGCACGTCGGCCCCGAAGCGCAGGGCGTGCTTCAGCGCGTGGAACCCGTCCAGCAGGACGAGATCCCCCCGCGCCGCGGCCTCCCGCCATTGCCGCACGACCGCTTCGGAATCCTGAGCGTCACTCATGCCCCGACCCTACGGCCCGCCCCTGGCCGAGCCGCTGCGCGGGCCTCTCCCCAGCCCGCCCTTCCACCGCTCCCCGGACTCCGCCCCGATCTTTCAGCGCGGGACGGGGCTGGGCTCGGCGTCCAGCGGGGCGGGATCGGCCGGGGCGGCGGCCGCGGCCCCTCGTGCCCGCAGCACAGCGCTCCGTGCGCCCACCCACACCAGGAACGCCGTCGGCAGGAAGACCGCGTCGGCGGCGATCATCGCCAACGAGAAGAACGGCAGACCCAGCAGCACCGCGATCCCCGCGTGCTCCAGCATCATCACGGCCAGCAGCACGTTCTTGATCCGCCGGTTGAACAGCGTGAACGGAAATGCCACCTGCACCGCCACCGTCCCGTACGACAGCAGCATCACCAGCGTCCCGCTCCCCGCCACCAGCGCGGAGAGCCCCGGCCACGGGGTGAAGTAGTCCAGGCCCAGGGGGTAGTACAGCGCCGTCCCGTCCTGCCACCGCGAGCCCTGGATCTTGTACCAGCCCGCCGTCGCGTAGATCAGGCAGACCTCCGCCATGATCACCAGCAGCCCCGCGTTGTGCAGCAGGTTGGCGAGGACGTCCAGGACCGCTCGTCCCTCCCCCTCCGGCTCGTAGCGGTCGACCATCCACCACAGCGCGCAGAGCACCCACACCGCCGCGAACCCCGCCAGCCAGCCGTGACTGAACCGTCCGGTCGCGGCCCCGTACGCGAACACCGTCCCCAGGACGCTCCAGAGCACCGGTCCGCCCGCCCCGGCCGTCGCCGAGCCGCGCGTCCGGGCCCTGCGCGCGTCCAGCGACCACACCTGTGCGCACCGGGTCAGCACCAGGTAGATCGCCATCAGGTGGATGACGTTGTCGCCGCCGTCGCCCATGAACACGCTGCGGTTCTGCAGCGACAGCACCCCGATCATGAACACCACGGACGTGGCCCGCGTCCGCCAGCCCAGCAGCAGCCCCACGCTCGCCAGCACGGACACCGCGTAGACGATCTCGAACCAGAGCGCCGAGTCGGACCACATCAGCACCGTGAAGGCCCCGTTGGAGGCGGTCAGACGCTCGGCCAGGGCCCAGCTCCACGGACCGTCCGGCCCGTACAGCTCGGCACGGTGGGGGAACTCGCGCAGCAGGAAGAAGAGCCAGGTACCGGCGAAGCCGATGCGGACCACGGCGCTCTGGTGCGGGCCCAGCGCCTGCCCGGTGACCTTCGCGACCGCCCGCCCCACCGCTTCGCGGGCCCGCCTCACACCGTCCACCACGGCAGCTCCCGGTAGTAGGTCTGGGTGTCGGTGGTCTCGGTGCTCCACTTCGGCGCGGGAACCGCGGTCGTCGCCGAGCGCAGCTGGATCCGCAGGATGTGCCCGCCCCGGTGCTCCGGCGTGAGCCGGTCGACCGCGATCCGCCGCAGGTACTCCTCGGACAGCTCGCCGCGCTCGCCGTTCGGCTTGTCGTCCTCGTCGTGCGAACCGGTGAAGAAATCCCAGGCGCGGCGCAGCTCGTTCTGCTCCGTGTGGCTCGGCAGCAGGCTGTGCCGGATGGCCGCGCCGTCTTCGGCGCTCAGGTCCCGCCAGGCGGTGGTGATCAGCTCGCCGCCGGCCGTCCGCACCTCCGCGCGCACCTCCACCGCGATGTTCTGCTGGAGCGGGTTGGGGGCGAAGAGCTTCCAGTTCTGTTCGAACTCGGGGTAGATCCAGTCGTCGATCGTCCGCGCGTGCTGCTTGCTCACCGTGTTGGACGGGGCCACGTGGAGGAAGACGAGCACGAGGTGTGCGCAGGCGGCCACGGCGACGGCGCCCAGGGCCAGGGCGGTCACGACGCGGTACGGGGTGGACAGGCCGGCGATTCCGGGTGCCCGCGAGGCCGGCGGAGCGGCCCTTTCGGCGGGCTCCTGCTCGTTCGAATCCATCCCGCCCCGATCGTCCGGCGTCCACAGGGTTGACCACAGAGGTTGACACCCTACGGGCCGCCGTCTCACCATTGAAGCGGATGAACCGAACGATCGGTCGGTCGGGCGGACGGCAGACTCTGAGAAGGGGCCGGAATGGTGGCAGTGACCCCGGAAACGGGACCGGACACGGCCCTGGGGACAGACGGGACGGACGGGACAGGCATGACTGCTGACCTGGGCGCACAGCTCGCGGCGGCATTCGACGCGGCCGTGGCGGCCGACGAGCGGGTGGAGCCGCGCGACTGGATGCCGGACGAATACCGCGCCTCCCTGGTCCGCCAGATGGCGCAGCACGCCCACTCCGAGATCATCGGCATGCAGCCCGAGGCCAACTGGATCACCCGCGCGCCCTCGCTGCGCCGCAAGGCCATCCTGATGGCCAAGGTCCAGGACGAGGCCGGCCACGGGCTGTACCTGTACAGCGCGGCCGAGACGCTCGGCACCAGCCGTGACGAGCTGCTCGACAAGCTCCACTCGGGGAAGCAGAAGTACTCCTCGATCTTCAACTACCCCACCTTGACCTGGGCGGACGTCGGCGCGATCGGCTGGCTCGTGGACGGCGCGGCGATCACCAACCAGGTGCCGATCTGCCGCTGCTCCTACGGGCCGTACGCACGCGCCATGGTCCGCATCTGCAAGGAGGAGTCCTTCCACCAGCGCCAGGGCTACGAGCTGCTCCTCGCCCTCTCGCAGGGCACCGAGGCCCAGCACGCGATGGCCCAGGACGCGGTCGACCGGTGGTGGTGGCCGTCGCTGATGATGTTCGGCCCGCCGGACGACGAGTCGGCGCACTCGGCGCAGTCGATGGCCTGGCGGATCAAGCGGCACTCGAACGACGAGCTGCGTCAGCGGTTCGTCGACATAGCCGTTCCGCAGGCCGAGTCTCTCGGCCTGACCCTGCCCGACCCGGACCTGAAGTGGAACGAGGAGCGCGGGCACCACGACTTCGGCGCCATCGACTGGGCGGAGTTCTGGAACGTGCTCAAGGGCAACGGCCCCTGCAACGAGCAGCGGATCAGCCAGCGGCGCACGGCCCACGAGGAAGGCGCCTGGGTGCGCGACGCGGCCGCGGCGTATGCGCAGAAGCAGGCGGCACAGCAAGCGGCGAAGCTCGCCGGACAGAACGAGGAGGCACGGGTATGACGCAGAACTGGCCCCTGTGGGAGGTGTTCGTCCGCTCGCGGCGCGGCCTCTCGCACACGCACGCGGGAAGCCTGCACGCCCCCGACGCGGAGATGGCCCTGCGCAACGCCCGCGACCTCTACACCCGGCGCAACGAGGGCATCTCGATCTGGGTGGTGCCCTCCACGGGGATCACCGCCTCCTCCCCGGACGAGCGGGACCCGTTCTTCGCCCCGTCCGCCGACAAGCCGTACCGGCACCCCACCTTCTACGACATCCCGGAGGGGGTGAGCCACCTGTGACCAGCACCGACACCACCACGAACGTGGCGGCTCTCGCACTCGGCGACGACGCGCTGATCCTCTCCCACCGCCTCGGCGAGTGGGCGGGGCACGCCCCCGTCCTGGAGGAGGAGGTCGCCCTCGCCAACATCGCCCTCGACCTGCTCGGCCAGGCCCGCATCCTGCTGTCCATGGCCGGCGACGAGGACGAGCTGGCGTACCTGCGCGAGGAGCGGTCCTTCCGCAACCTCCAGCTCGTCGAGCAGCCGAACGGCGACTTCGCCCACACCATCGCCCGCCAGCTCTACTTCTCCCTGTACCAGCACGAGCTCTACACGGACCTCGCCCGCGGGGACGGCCCGTTCGCGGGGCTCGCGGCCAAGGCCGTGAAGGAGACCGCGTACCACGTCGACCACGCCGAGCAGTGGACCCTGCGGCTCGGTGACGGCACCGAGGAGAGCCGGCGCCGCATGCGGGCCGCTCTGGACTCCCTGTGGAAGTTCACCGGGGAGATGTTCCAGCCGGTGGAGGGTCTCGCAGACCTGGACGCGACAGCCCTGGAAGGTCGCTGGCTGGCCGCGCTGACCGGCGTACTGGAGCGGGCCGGTCTCGCTCTGCCCGAGGGGCCGCGCACCGGCGCCTGGGCGGCCGGGGCCGGCCGGCAGGGCCTGCACACCGAGCCGTTCGGCCGGATGCTCGCCGAGATGCAGCACCTGCACCGCAGCCACCCGGGGGCGTCATGGTGAGCACCGACGCCGGGACGACCCGCCTGGAGGCGGAGCTGACCGAGCTGGCCGGATCCGTCCCGGACCCCGAGCTGCCCGTGCTCACCCTGGGCGAGCTCGGAGTGGTACGCGGGGTGCGGATGCACGAGGACGGTCACGCCGAGGTCACCCTCACCCCCACCTACACCGGCTGCCCGGCCATCGAGGCCATGTCGGCCGACATCGAGCGGGTCTTGACCGGTCACGGCATACCCGAGGTGCGGGTGACCACCGTGCTGGCCCCCGCCTGGTCGACCGACGACATCAGCGCCGAGGGCCGCCGCAAGCTCGCCGAGTTCGGCATCGCCCCGCCCCGGCCGCACGCGGCCGGCGGGCCGGTCCCGCTCGCCCTGTCGGTCCGCTGCCCGAACTGCGGATCGACCGACACCGAACTGCTCAGCCGGTTCTCCTCCACCGCATGCAAGGCGCTGCGCCGCTGCACCGCCTGCCGCGAACCGTTCGACCACTTCAAGGAGCTCTAGATGGCCGCCCCCCGCCACGGCGCGTTCCACCCGCTGACGGTGGCGGCAGTCGACCGGCTCACCGACGACTCGGTGGCGCTGACCCTCCGGGTTCCCGGCGAACTGCGCGAGGAGTACCGGCACGCTCCCGGCCAGCACCTGACCCTGCGCCGCACCGCCCCCGAGGGCGGCACGGAGATCCGCCGCACGTACTCGATCTGCTCCCCGGCCCCGGCGCCGGACGGCCCGGGACCGGCGGAGCTGCGGGTCGGGGTGCGGCTGGTGGAGGGCGGCGAGTTCTCCACGTTCGCGCACAAGGAGATCGTGGCCGGGGACGTGCTGGACGTCATGGTCCCGGCCGGCCGCTTCGTACTGGAGCCCGCCGCGGCCCCGGTCTCGGGGCACTATGCAGCGATCGTCGGCGGCAGCGGCATCACGCCGGTGCTGTCGATCGCCGCGAGCCTGCTGGCCGCCCGGCCCGACGCCCGGTTCTGCCTCGTGCGCAGCGACCGCACGGCGGCCTCGACGATGTTCCTGGAGGAGGTGGCCGACCTCAAGGACCGCTATCCGGCGCGGTTCCAGCTGGTGACGGTCCTGTCCCGGGAGGAGCAGGAGTCCGGGCTGCCCTCCGGGCGCCTGGACGAGGAGCGTCTGGCGGCCCTGCTGCCCGCGCTGCTGCCGGTGGCCGAGGTGACGGGCTGGTTCCTGTGCGGCCCCTACGGGCTGGTGCAGGGTGCCGAGCGGGCCCTCGGCGAGCTCGGCGTCGTACGGACCCGGGTGCACGAGGAGATCTTCCACGTCGAGGACACCACGGCGCCGGTCCGCACGGGGGCCTCGGCGGCCACGGCACACGGACGGGTCACCGCACGGCTCGACGGGCGCTCCGGCACCTGGCCGGTCCAGGACGGGGAATCCCTGCTGGACGCGGTGCTGCGCAACCGCGCGGACGCCCCGTACGCCTGCAAGGGCGGGGTCTGCGGCACCTGCCGGGCGTTCGTGGTGTCGGGCGAGGTCCGGATGGACCGCAACTTCGCGCTGGAGGCCGAGGAGACGGAGGCCGGGTTCGTGCTGGCCTGCCAGTCGCACCCGGTGACGGAGGAAGTGGAGATCGACTTCGACCGCTAGGTAAACCCTGGAGTTCCTGGGGTTCCTGGAGTTCCTCTGTCCAATTACCAGAACGTGTTCTATCTTGACGCCCCGTCAGACCTGAATGCGCGCGGGAGGACAGGCAGTGGACTTCACCTTCACCGAGGAGCAGCAGGCGGCCGTCGAGGCGGCCAGGGCCGTGTTCGCCGATGTCACCCCCGACGGCGTGCCCAGCCCCGCGCTGACCCCGGGGGCCGTCGCGGACGACTTCGACCGCCCGCTGTGGGCCAAGCTCGCCGGATCGGACCTGCTGAGCCTGGTCCTCGCCGAGGAACACGGCGGCGCCGGCCTGGACGCCATCGCCCTGTGCCTGGTCCTGCGCGAGGCCGGGCGGGTGCTGGCACGGGTCCCGCTGCTGGAGCACTGCGCCACCGCCATGGCCGTCCAGGCCCACGGCAGCCCCGAACTGGCCGCCGCCCTGCTGCCCGGCGCGGGGCGCGGCACGCTCGTGCTCACCGCCGCCGCGCACGGCCGCTCGGGGCACGACCCGGCCGAACTGGCCGTCACCGCCCGCCTCGACGGCGGGGAGTGGATCCTGGAGGGCACGCAGACCGCCGTCCCCTGGGCGCAGAACGCCGACTGGATCGCCGTACCGGCCCATACCGGCGAGGGCGAGGCCGTCCTGGCGTTCGTCCCGCGCACCGCCGAGGGCCTCGCCCTCGCCGAGCAGGTCTCCACCAGCGGCGAGCGGCTCGCCGAACTCGCCCTGGACGGTGTCCGGGTGGACCGGACGCACCTCATCGACAGCCCCGATGCCTGGGACCGGCTCCGCGGGCTCCTCTCCACCGGGACCTGCGCGCTGGCGCTCGGGCTCGGCGAGGGCGTCCTCGGCATGACCAGCCGGTACACGAGCAAGCGCGAGCAGTTCGGCTTCCCGGTGGCCACCTTCCAGGCCGTCGCCGTCCAGGCCGCCGACCGCTACATCGACCTGCGCGCCATGGAGGTCACCCTGTGGCAGGCCGCCTGGCGGCTCGACGCCGCGACCGGCGGCGCCGGCGGTCCGCTGCCGAGCTCCGGCGACGTCGCGGTCGCCAAGATCTGGGCCTCGGAGGGCGTTCGGCGGGTCGTCCAGACGGCCCAGCACCTGCACGGCGGCTTCGGCGCCGACACGGACTACCCACTGCATCGCTATCACGCCTGGGCCAAGCAGCTGGAACTCCAGCTCGGCCCGGCCGCCGCGCACGAGGAGGCCCTGGGCGACCTGCTGGCCGCCCACCCCCTCGCCTGAGCGAGGGAGCGGGGGAGCGAGGGAGCGGGGACTACAGCACGAAGGCCTGGTTCCCGTTGTCCGTCACCATCGGGCGCCCGGCGCCGTCCCAGGCCTGCATCCCGCCGTCGACGTTCACGGCGTCGATCTCCTGGCGCACCAGGTACTGGGTGACCTGCGCGGAACGCCCGCCGACCCGGCACATCACGTACACCCGGCGGCCGTCCTCGACGGCCTCCGTCAGCTCGCCGAAGCGGGCCACGAAGTCGCTCATCGGGATGTGCAGAGCGCCCTCGACGTGGCCGGCCGCCCATTCGTCGTTCTCACGAACGTCAAGGACAAAGCCTTCGGAGGGCACCGCGGCGGCGTCCACCGAGGGAAGCGGTCCGAAGTTCATACGTCGCCTTCTCTCATCGCAGATAGTGCTTCCAACCTAACCGACGCCCCCATCCGCCCCGCCGAACGATTCAGCCCCGGCGGCGTTCTGGGCGCGGGGTCGGGGGGGAGGCCGGGCGGCGGGGCCGCGCCTGCCGGGCGGCAGGGCCGCCCTCACTCAGAGGCGAGCGCGGCCGCCAGCTCCGCCTCACGCTCGGACACCTGCGCCAGCAGCTGCTCCGCGATCTCCTCCAGCAACCGGTCCGGATCCTCCGGCGCCATCCTCAGCATCGAGCCGATCGCACTGTCCTCCAGCTCCCGGGCCACGAGCGACAGCAGCTCCTTGCGGCGCGCCAGCCACTCCAGCCGCGCGTACAGCTCCTCGCTCTCGCCCGGAGCCGCCGCCTCGGGCGCCGGCCCGGCCGCCCACTCCTCGGCCAGCTCGCGCAGCAGCCCCTCGTCGCCCCGCCCGTACGCGGCGTTGACCCGCGCGATGAACGCATCGCGCCGCTCCCGCTCGGCGTCCTCCTGGGCGAGGTCAGGGTGGGCCCGGCGGACCAGGTCGCGGTAGAGGCGGCGTACCTCCTCCGAGGGCCGCACCCGCTCCGGCGGCCGCACGGGCCGGTCGGTGAGCATCGCCGAGGCGTCGTCGGAGATCCCGTCCGAGTCCAGCCAGTCGTGGAACAGCTCGTCCACCCCGGGCATCGGCATGACCAGTGCGCGCGCTTCCTTAGCCCGGCGAAGGTCCTCGGGATCGCCGCTGCGGGCCGCTTTCGCCTCGGCGATCAGCGCGTCCAGTTCGTCGAGCCTCGAGTACATGGGGCCGAGCTTCTGGTGGTGCAGGCGGGAGAAGTTCTCCACCTCCACCCGGAAGGTCTCCACCGCGATCTCGAACTCGATCAGTGCCTGCTCGGCGGCCCGTACGGCCCGCTCCAGGCGCGCCTCGGGGCGCTCCTCACCAGTGACGGAGGAGTCGCCGGAACCACCGGGGACTGTCTGCTCAGGCTGCTCGGTCTGCTCGCTCACCCGGCCAGCCTACGGCCACCCCGCGCGGGCGATGGTTTCCCGCCGGCCCCCTCAGGGGAGCGGTCCCTGCGCCACATCGCCCGCCCGGCAGCGGCCCCGGCCCGGTCACCGGCCCCGGAGCAGCCCGATCACCCGAAGCACCAGGAGCAGCCGGAGCGGCCGGAGCGCCCCGGGCATCACGAGCGGGCACCCGGGCACCCAAGGGACCCGGAGCCCCCGGAGCCCCCGGAGCCCCCGGACAGGCCTAGACTCCGGCCTCCGCCGCGATCCGCCCGGCCCGTACCGCCGCCACCAGGTCGGAGTGATCGGCCTCGGTCCGGTCGGCGTAGGCCACGGCGAAGGCCGCCATCGCCTCGTCCAGCTCCTCGTTCTTTCCGCAGTACCCGGCCAGCAGCCGCGGGTCGACGCTGTGCGCGTGCGCCCGGGCCAGGAGGGCGCCGGTCATCCGGCCGTAGTCGTCGAGCTGCTCGACGGCCAGGGCCGCCGGATCCACGCTGCCCTTGCGGTTGCGGAACTGCCGGACCTGGAACGGACGGCCCTCCACCGTGGTCCAGCCCAGCATGATGTCCGAGACCACCTGCATGCGCTTCTGCCCGGCCACCACCCGCAGGCCCTCGTGCTCCTCCGGCGGCGACGTGAAGCCCAGACCGGGCAGGTGCGGCAGCAGCACCGAGGGCCGTGCCTCCTTCACCTGGAGCACCAGCGGTTCGCCCCGGTGGTCGAGCAGCAGCACCACGTACGAGCGGGTGCCGACGCTGCCGGTCCCCACCACGCGGAAGGCCACGTCGTGGATCGCGTACCGGGCCAGCAGCGGCAGCCGGTCGCCCTGCAGCGTCCGCAGGTAGGGGCCGAGCGAGGCCGCCACGGCCGCCGCCTCCCGGTCCCCGACCCGGCGCAGCACGGGCAGCGCGTCGACGAAGCGGCGACCGCCGTCCGGCCCGATCTCCGTCGACCTGGCGGCGAACCGGGCGGAGGTGTTGTTGCGGGCCTTCTCCGATACCCGCTCCAGCGTGCCCATCAGGTCCCGGGCGTCGGTGTGCGAGACCAGCTCCTCGTCGGCGATGGCGTTCCACGCGTCCATCGCCGGCAGCTTGGCCAGCAGCCGCATGGTGCGCCGGTAGGCGCCCACGGAGTCGAGTGCGGCCGTCCGGCAGGTGTCCTCGTCCGCGCCGGCCACCCGGCCCGCCAGCACCAGCGAGGTCGCCAGCCGCTTCACGTCCCATTCCCACGGGCCGAACACGGTCTCGTCGAAGTCGTTCAGGTCGATGACGAGCCGCCCGTGGGCGTCGCCGTACAGGCCGAAGTTGGCCGCGTGCGCGTCGCCGCAGATCTGCGCGCCGACCCCGGTCACCGGACCGCCGGACAGGTCGTGGGCCATCAGCCCGGCCGCCCCGCGCAGGAACGCGAAGGGGTTCGCGGCCATTCGGCCCACCCGTATGGGAGTCAGCTCGGCGACCCGCCCGGCGTTGGACTCCTCCACCGCCCGCACGGCGTCCGGCCGCCCGGTCGGCGCCGCGAAGGCGGCGTGCGCCGCCCGCGGCACGCGGGCGCGCAGGGCCTTGCCCTCTTCCTTGGGCGAGCCCGCCGCCACGCGCGGCGCGAACCCCGCCACGTCCGGAATCCGCTGTCCTGCTACCGCCGCCATCGGCGCCGCCCCCACCCGCTCGTTGATCGCTGCCCGAACGGGCCGACCGTATCTACAGCCCGGCGTCCCTGGCCAGCAGCGCCGCCTGCACCCGGTTCTCGCAGCCCAGCTTCGCCAGGATCCGGCTGACGTACGTCTTCACGGTCGCCTCGCTCATGTGCAGCCGCCGACCCGCGTCCGCGTTGGACAACCCCTCCCCGAGCAGGGCCAGCACACCGCGCTCCCGCTCGCTCAGTTCCGCCACCTGGCGCCGGGCCTCCTCGCCGCGCACGGCGGCCTTCCCCGACGCCAGCTGGTCCACCACGTGCCGGGTCGCCCCCGGCGAGAGGTACGCGTCCCCGGCCGCGGCCGCCCGGACCGCCCCGATCAGCTCGCCCGGCGCGGAGTCCTTCAGCAGGAATCCCGCGCCGCCCTGGCCCAGGGCCCGCAGCACGTTCTCCTTCTCACCGAAGGTGGTCAGGATCAGCGCCCGCACCTCCGGCGCGGCCCGCCGCAGTTCGCCGAGTGCGGTCAGCCCGTCCATGACCGGCATCTGGATGTCGAGCAGCATCACGTCGGGTGCGTGCAAACGGGCCAGCGCCACCGCCTCCCTGCCGTTCGCCGCCTCCGCGACGACCTCGATGTCCGGCGCCGAGGTCAGGATCATCCTGATCCCGGCCCGGATCAGTGGCTCGTCGTCGACGATCACCACTCGGATCACTTCGGGTGCCACCCGCGCTCCTACTGCTTGACCTCGTACGCCTGCTTGTCCACGAGCTTGCCGTCCTTGAAGCAGAACCGGAAAACCGTATCGGTGGTCAGGTCCGACTCCTCCGTCGACAGCAGGGCCAGACAGCTCGAACCCTCCGGCCGCTGCGGCCCCTTCCGGTCCATGCCGGAGGTCATGATGCTGTCCCCCTCGGGCAGCCGGCCTCGTACCGTCTGCTCCGAGTCCCCGACGTGCACGGCGTCGTAGTCGGCCCGGTCGATCATGGATTTGTTGACCGAGCCCACGAGCAGGACCGTGAAGGCCCCGATCACGATCACCAGGAGCACCACCGCCGCCACCGCGATCCCGCAGCCCAGCGCGGCCCCGCCGAACCGGCTGCGCCCGCGGACCGCCAGCTCCCGGTCCACCGCGGCCCAGTCCATCGGCGGCGCCCCGTGCAGCCCCAGAGCCTGTGCCTGCGCCTGCTGGCCGAAGTCGTCGGCGACGTCCGCCACTCCGGCCGGCTCCGCCCCGTACGGCAGCACCCCCGCCACCCGGAAGCCGCCGCCCTCGGCCGCGCCCGCGTGCACCATCCCGCCGACCAGCCGCGCCCGTTCGCGCAGCCCGGTGAGCCCCTGCCCGCCGGAAACCACCTCGCCGGCACCCGGACCAGCCGCCGGCCCGTTGGCGATCTCCACCACCAACGAGTCCTCCTCGTAGCGCAGTTCGACGGTGATCGGCGCCCCCGGGGCGTGCTTGTACGCGTTGGTCAGGGCCTCCTGCACGATCCTGTACGCCGCGTGGTCGCATGCCGCGACCAGCGGCCGCGGCTGCCCCGTCGTCGTCAGCCGTACGTCGGTGCCCGCACCCCGGGCCGCCTCCACGACCCCCGCGATCCCGGCCACCCCGCGCGCCGCAGGCTGGGCCGGCTCCTCGGCGGGCACCGGCGCCTCCACCCCGTCCCGCAGGATCCCGACGACCTCGCGCAGCTCGTGCATCGCCGCCACCGAGGCCTGCCGCAGCACGCCCACCGCCTCGCGCTGGCGATCGGTGAGCTGCGGATCCACCTCCAGCGCGCCGGTGTGCACGGAGATCAGGGCCAGCTGGTGGCCGAGGCTGTCGTGCATGTCCTGGGCGATCCGCTGCCGCTCGCGCAGCCGGGCCTGCCCGGCGACCATGGCGCGCTCGCGCATCAACTGTCCGTTGCGCTCCTGGAGCGCGCTCAGCAGGGTCCGGCGCTGCGACCAGTAGCGGCTGGCCAGGCCCGGTATCACCGTCGTCGCCAGGAACATCAGAGTGGTGAAGACGACCACCAGCAGAGGTCGCATCTGCGACCACTCGTTCACCACCCCGAGGCCGACGGACGCGAGGAAGGCCAGGGTGAAGGCGGCCCCCGCCCGGCCCACGCCGACGATGCGTCGTCCCGCCGACCAGCCCAGCACCGCCGTGATCAAGGCCGTCCCTGGCAGGAACGGGCCCACCGCCGCAGCCGCCACGAGGGCCGCCGCCGGCAGGCGCCGACGCAGCAGGGTCAGCGCGAGGACGGTGAGGGAGCCGGCCAGCATCCGCGGCCCGGAGCCGCCGTCGAGCTCCTCGATGCCCAGGCCCAGCAGGGCCACGAACCCGGCCAGGGCCAGGTCCCCCGCCAGCATCCGCCAGGTCCACGGCTCCGGCCCCCTCAGCCACTGCAGGCCCGCGCGCGTCTTCGCCTTCACATCCACGCCGCGACCCTAAACACCCGCGCCTCCCGCCGTCTGCCCTCTTTCGTCGCACCCCGTTCGACGAAAGTCGGAACGGCCGCCGGGCTCCGTGGAGAAGACGTCGAGGTGTCGTACATCTCGATTGCAAAGGAAACCGGCAGGAAGGGGAACGGATGGCGAAGCCGGTCCCCCTCCACATCGGCACCCCGCGGGCCGATGGGCGGAGCCGGCGTCGCGAGGAAAGCGAAGTCGGGGGCGGGGCGGGGCCGAACATCGCGCCCGCCCGAGCCCTCCCCGAAATACGGCCAATGCGAAACGGCCGCCACCGCTTTCGCGATGACGACCGTTTCGTCGATGTGGGCGAGGGGGGATTTGAACCCCCACGTCCCGAAGGACACTGGCACCTGAAGCCAGCGCGTCTGCCGTTCCGCCACTCGCCCGAGCAGCGTCCCAGTGGCTCTTCCCTTTCGGGCCGTTCCCCTGGCGACGTCGAAACATTAGCACGGCGGACGGGGTGGTTTCACATCGCTTTCCCCGCACCCCCGGACCCGGCGTGGACGGCCCCCTCCCGCGCTCCGCGCCCGGTGCGGGACACTGTCCTTGGGGCGCCCCTACGATCGCCTGTGAGGACCAACACTCGTCCTCACAGGAGCGATGGGGAACCACCCGAATCCGCCACGCGTGGATACGATCAGTAAGCAGTACAGGGCGACAACGACGGAGGAGGTGCCCCATGGGAGTTCTGAAGCGGTTCGAGCAGCGACTCGAAGGTCTGGTGAACGGCACCTTCGCCAAGGTGTTCAAGTCCGAGGTCCAGCCGGTGGAGATCGCCGGCGCCCTCCAGCGGGAGTGCGACAACAACGCCACCATCTGGAACCGCGAGCGGACCGTCGTCCCCAACGACTTCATCGTCGAGCTCAGCGCCGGCGACTACGACCGCCTGAGCCCGTACTCCGGGCAGCTCGGCGACGAGCTCGCGGGCCTCGTCCGCGACTACGCCAAGCAGCAGCGCTACAGCTTCATGGGCCCCATCAAGGTCAACCTGGAGAAGGCCGAAGACCTCGACACCGGGCTCTACCGGGTCCGCAGCCGCACCCTCGCCTCCAGCACCTCCCAGCCGCAGGCAGGGGCGTCACCACACGGTCAGGCCCCGCAGAGCCCGCAGGGCGGTTACGGCTACCCGCCGGTCGCCGCCCCGCCCATGCCCAGCGCCCCGCCTCCCGGCGGACCCGGCGCGCGGCGGCCCGTTCCCGGCGGACCTGTCGGAGCGGCCCCTGTGGCGAGCCCCGGGGGTCCCCGGCGCCACTGGATCGAGATCAACGGCACCCGCCACCAGATCTCGCGCCCCACGCTCGTACTCGGCCGAAGCACGGAAGCCGACGTGCGGATCGACGACCCCGGCGTATCCCGCCGGCACTGTGAGATCCGGACCGGAACGCCCTCGACGATCCAGGATCTCGGGTCCACCAACGGCATCGTGGTGGACGGGCAGCACACCACCCGCGCTACGCTCCGCGACGGCTCGCGGATCGTCGTGGGCAGTACCACCATCATTTACCGGCAAGCCGAAGGGTGAAGCGGGGGCAATGTCAGAGCTGACCCTGACGGTCATGCGGTTGGGTTTCCTAGCCGTTCTGTGGCTGTTCGTCATCGTGGCCGTCCAGGTCATCCGCAGCGATCTCTTCGGAACGAGAGTGACCCAGCGCGGCTCCCGCCGCGGCGGCGCCGGCGGCGCCCCGCAGCAGGCGGGCCGCCAGGCTGCCCCGCCACAGCAGCGCCAGCGCCGTGGTGCGCCGACCAAGCTCGTCGTCTCCGAGGGCATCCTCACCGGAACCACGGTGGCCCTCGCAGGCCAGACGATCACGCTGGGCCGCGCCCACGACTCCACGATCGTGCTGGACGACGACTACGCGTCCAGCCGCCATGCCAGGATCTATCCCGACCGTGACGGCCAGTGGATCGTCGAGGATCTCGGGTCCACCAACGGCACGTATCTCGACCGGACCCGGCTGACCACCCCGACGCCCATTCCGCCGGGCGCACCGATCCGCATCGGCAAGACCGTCATCGAGCTGCGGAAGTAGTACGAGAATGAGCGAGCGGAGCGAGCGCGCGGCGGCGATCCGTCCCACCGAGGACACGGACACGAGCGCGCTCCCGACCGGAGGGTGGGCAGTGTGGCTCGAGACCGGTTGTACCCGGAGGAAGCTTCGTCGACAGGGCAGGTGCGCATGAGTCTGTCCCTGCGGTTCGCAGCCGGATCCCACAAGGGCATGATCCGCGAGGGGAACGAGGACTCCGGCTACGCCGGCCCCCGTCTCCTCGCGATCGCCGACGGCATGGGAGGCCAGGCCGCCGGTGAGGTCGCGAGTTCCGAGGTGATCTCCACCCTCGTGCAGCTCGACGACGACGTCCCGGGCTCCGACATCCTCACCTCCCTGGCCACGGCGGTGCAGCGCGCCAACGACCAGCTGCGGGTCATGGTCGAGGAGGACCCCCAGCTCGAGGGTATGGGCACCACCCTGACCGCTCTGTTGTGGACCGGACAGCGCCTCGGGCTCGTGCACGTCGGCGACTCCCGCGCCTATCTGCTGCGCGACGGGGTCCTCACCCAGATCACCCAGGACCACACCTGGGTGCAGCGCCTCGTCGACGAGGGACGCATCACGGAGGAGGAGGCGACCACCCACCCGCAGCGCTCGCTCCTGATGCGCGCGCTCGGCAGCGGCGACATCGTCGAACCCGACCTCTCCATCCGTGAGGTCCGGGCCGGCGACCGCTACCTGATCTGCTCCGACGGGCTCTCCGGCGTGGTCTCCCACCAGACCCTGGAAGAGACCCTCGCCGACTACCACGGTCCCCGCGCGACCGTGCAGTCCCTGATCCAGCTCGCGCTGCGCGGCGGCGGCCCGGACAACATCACCTGCATCGTCGCCGACGTCCTCGACACCGACAGCGGCGACACCCTCGCCGCCCAGGTCAGCGACACCCCGGTGGTCGTCGGCGCGGTCGCCGAGAACCAGCACCAGCTCTTCGACGGCGGCAACGCCATGCAGACCCCGGCGGGCCGCGCCTCGGGCCTCGGCCGCCAGGCCCCGCCGCCCGCCGGAGCCTTCGGCCCCCCCGGCAGCGGCGACGCCCCCGGTTACGGGTACGCCGACCAGGGCCAGGCCCAGGGCGGCGGTTACGGCAGCTTCGGCGAAGCCGACGGCTACGACGCCGACCCCGGCTACGAGGACACGTACGACCACCCCCGCAGGCGCCGCAGCAAAGGGCGCAAGTGGACCACCCGTACGCTGACCCTGCTGCTCGTCGTCGGCGTCATCGGCGGCGGCCTCTACGCCGGCTGGCGCTGGACCCAGACCCAGTACTACGTCGGCGTCAAGGGCGGGCACGTCGCGCTCTTCCGCGGCATCAGCCCCAAGCTGGGGCCGCTGGAGCTCTCCAAGGTGGAGACCGACCGCCCCGACATCGAACTGAAGTACCTCCCGCCCTTCAAGCGCAAGCTGGTCGAGGCCACCATCAGCGAAGGCACCCTCGTCGGCGCCCGGAAGAAGCTCGACGACCTCGGCGTCCAGGTCTCCGCCTGCAAGAAGGACGAGGAACGCCGCACCGCCGAGGCACAGAACAGCCAGCCACCCGGCCCCAGCCTGACTCCCGAGGAGCAGCAGCTGGTCGGCCTGTGCGGGAAGCAGTAGACACACGCGGGCACAGGGGGCCTGCCACACCATGAGCGTTGTCACCAACACGACCACCATCGGCGCCATCGAGCTGCCGAGCCGGCGGAACACCGAGCTCCTGCTGCTCGGCTTCGCCGTGGTCATCCCGATCTTCGCCTACGCCAACGTGGGTCTGGCGATCCACGGCGAGCTGCCCCCCGGCATGTTCGTCTACGGGCTCGGCTTCGCCGTCCTCGCCGCCATCGCGCACTTCGTCGTGCGCCGGTACGCGAAGTACGCCGACCCGCTGCTGCTGCCGCTCGCCACCCTCCTGAACGGGCTCGGCGTCGTCCTGATCTGGCGCCTCGACCAGTCGGAGCGGCTCCAGAACCTCGCCAAGCGCAGCTTCGGCGACTTCTCGCCCTCCGCGCCCCGCCAGATGATGTACACGGCGCTGGCGATCGCCCTGTTCGCCGCCGTGCTGCTGATCCTCAAGGACCACCGCGTCCTGCAGCGGTTCACGTACATCTCCATGGCCGGCGCCCTGGTGCTGCTGATCCTGCCCGTCGTGCCGGGCCTGGGCGCCGACGTCTTCGGCGCCAAGATCTGGATCAGCGTCGGCGGGTTCTCCATCCAGCCCGGCGAGTTCGCGAAGATCGTCATCGCGATCTTCTTCGCCGGCTACCTGATGGTGAAGCGCGACGCGCTCGCGCTGGCCAGCCGCCGCTTCATGGGCCTCTACCTGCCGCGCGGCCGCGACCTCGGCCCGATCCTGATGATCTGGGCGATGAGCCTGCTGGTCCTGGTCTTCGAGAACGACCTCGGCACCTCGCTGCTCTTCTTCGGCATGTTCGTGATCATGCTGTACGTGGCCACCGAGCGCACCAGCTGGATCGTCATCGGCCTGCTCATGTCGGTGGGCGGCGCCGTCGTCGTGGCCTCCTTCGCCAGCCACGTCCAGGCCCGCGTCAACGCCTGGCTCGACCCCTTCGGCTGCTACACCACCTCGGGTGCCTGCGAGCAGGTCGGCCAGTCGATCATGAGCTTCGGTTCCGGCGGCGTCCTCGGCGCCGGATGGGGCCAGGGCAACTCCGACCTCATCGGCTTCGCCGCCAACTCCGACTTCATCTTCTCCACGGTCGGTGAAGAGCTCGGCCTCGCCGGCGTGATGGCCTTCCTCCTGATCTACGGGCTCATCATCGAGCGGGGCGTCCGCACCGCCCTCGCCGCCCGCGACCCCTTCGGCAAGCTCTTCGCCATCGGCCTCTCCGGCGCCTTCGCGCTCCAGATCTTCGTGGTCGCCGGCGGCGTGATGGGCCTCATCCCCCTCACCGGCATGACGATGCCCTTCCTCGCGTCCGGCGGTTCCTCCGTCCTCGCGAACTGGATCCTCATCGCCGTGCTCATCCGGATCAGCGACACCGCACGCCGACCTGCCCCGGCCCCCGCCCCGTCCCCCGACTCCGAGATGACCCAGGTGGTCCGCCCGTCATGAACAAGCCCCTGCGCCGCATCTCGCTGTTCTGCGGGCTGCTCGTCCTCGCACTGCTGATCCGCACCAACTGGCTGCAGTACGTGCAGGCCGAGGAACTCAGCACGCGCAAGGAGAACCGCCGGGTCCAGATCGCCCAGTACGCCACCGAGCGCGGCAACATCATCGTCAACGGCGTACCGATCACCGGCTCCGCGGTCACCGACGGCAGCGACTACAAGTACAAGCGGACCTACACGGACGGCCCGCTCTGGGCGCCCGTGACCGGGTACGCCTCGCAGGCCTTCGGCGCCACCCAGCTGGAATCGCTCGAGGACGGCATCCTCACCGGCAACGACGACCGGCTGTTCTTCGACCGCACCGTCGGCATGTTCACCGGGGACAAGAAGCAGGGCGGCAACGTCGTCACCACGCTCAACCCCGAGGCGCAGAAGGCCGCCTTCAACGCGCTCGGCAAGAACAAGGGCGCGGTCGCCGCCATCGACCCGCGCACGGGAGCGATCCTCGCCCTGGTCTCCACCCCCTCGTACGACCCCTCCAGCTTCGCGGGCAACTCCAAGGCGGACGAGAAGGCCTGGGTCGAGCTGAAGGACAGCGAGGACAAGAAGCTCGTCAACCGCGCGCTGCGCGAGACCTATCCGCCGGGCTCCACCTTCAAGGTGGTCACTGCGGCCGCCGCCCTGGAGCACGGCGTCGTCCAGGGGATCGACGACCCAACGGACACCCCGGAGCCCTACTTCCTGCCCAACACCAGGACCGCGATGGAGAACCACGCCTCGGGCTGCGAGAAGGCCAGCCTCAACGAGGCGATGCGCGTCTCCTGCAACTCCGTCTTCGCGAACCTGGGCGACAAGGTCACCCGCGACAAGATGGTGGAGACCGCGGAGAAGTTCGGCTTCAACAACGACAAGATCGACATTCCGGTCCGCGCGTTCGCCAGCATCTACGACAAGAAGATGGCCAAGGACGGCAACGCCCTCAGCTCCATCGGCCAGTTCAACACCGCCGCCACCCCGCTGCAGATGGCCATGGTCACCGCCGCGATCGCCAACGACGGCAAGCTGATGAAGCCTTACATGGTCGACCACCTCACGGCCCCCAACCTGGACATCATCGAGAAGCACGACCCGTCGGAGATGAGCCGGCCCCTGTCCGCCGGCAACGCCCAGAAGGTCCAGCAGATGATGGTCAACGTCGTCGAGAAGGGCACGGGCCAGAAGGCCCAGATCAACGGCGTGAGGGTCGGCGGCAAGACGGGTACCGCCCAGCACGGCGAGGGCAACAAGAAGCGCCCCTACGCCTGGTTCATCTCCTACGCGGAGAACGCGGACGGCACCTCGCCCGTCGCCGTCGCCGTCGTCATCGAGGACAGCGGCGCGGCCCGAGAGGACATCAGCGGTGGCGGTCTCGCCGCTCCCGTCGCCAAGGCCGTGATGGACGCGGTGCTCAAGAGCCAGAAGTGACCAACGGATGACGGGCGGTGCGGAGTGACGCACATCACTGAACTCCGCCTGGATCCGAGCGTACGGTACCGGTCCAGTATCAGCCTGTGGCCACGAACCGATCACGGACGATCGGCCGGTAGCCTTTGCGCGAACAGCACACCGCCGGACCACACACAGGTGCGGTCGGGACTGACGGAGAGGGCTGCAACGTTATGGAAGAGCCGCGTCGCCTCGGCGGCCGGTACGAGCTGAGCCACGTGCTCGGCCGTGGTGGCATGGCCGAGGTCTACCTCGCCCACGACACCCGGCTCGGCCGTACCGTCGCCGTCAAGACCCTGCGTGCCGATCTCGCCCGTGACCCGTCCTTCCAGGCCCGGTTCCGGCGCGAGGCCCAGTCGGCCGCGTCGCTGAACCACCCGGCGATCGTCGCCGTCTACGACACCGGCGAGGACTACGTCGACAACATCTCCATCCCGTACATCGTGATGGAGTACGTCGACGGCTCCACCCTGCGCGAGCTGCTGCACTCCGGCCGCAAGCTGCTGCCCGAGCGCACGCTCGAGATGTGCATCGGCATCCTCCAGGCCCTCGAGTACTCGCACCGCGCCGGCATCGTGCACCGCGACATCAAGCCCGCCAACGTGATGCTGACCCGCACCGGCCAGGTCAAGGTCATGGACTTCGGCATCGCCCGCGCCATGGGCGACTCCGGCATGACCATGACGCAGACGGCCGCCGTCATCGGCACCGCCCAGTACCTCTCGCCCGAGCAGGCCAAGGGCGAGCAGGTCGACGCGCGCTCCGACCTCTACTCCGCGGGCTGCCTGCTCTACGAGCTGCTCAGCGTCCGGCCCCCGTTCGTCGGCGACTCCCCCGTGGCCGTCGCCTACCAGCACGTACGGGAAGAGCCGCAGCCTCCGTCGAACTTCGACCCCGAGATCACGCCCGTGATGGACGCCATCGTCCTCAAGGCCCTGGTCAAGGACCCCGACTACCGCTATCAGTCGGCCGACGAGATGCGCGCCGACATCGAGGCCTGCCTCGACGGCCAGCCCGTCGCCGCCACCGCCGCCATGGGCGCGGCCGGCTACGGCTACCCCGACCAGGGCCACGGTTACGGGCAGCCCGGCTACGACCAGCCCACCACCGCCCTGCGCACCACCGATGCCGGCCAGACCGCGATGATGCCGCCGATGCCCCCTGGCGACGGCGGGTACGGCTACGGCGACCAGGGCCACGGCGGCTACGACCAGGGTGCGAACCGCCGCCAGCAGAAGAAGAGCAAGGCCTCCACGATCCTGCTCGTCGCGGCCGGCATCCTCGTCCTGGTGGGCGCGATCCTGATCGGCCGCTCCCTCTTCGGCGAAACCGCCGACAACCGCCCCGCCGTGCCCAGGCTCGTCGGCCAGACCCTCGAACAGGCGCAGAAGAGCGGCGACAACGTCGGCCTCAAGGTGGTCAAGGGCTCCGACGCACCCTGCGAGGACCAGCCCAAGGGCAACGTCTGCAAGCAGGACCCGGCAGCCGATGTGAAGGTCGAAGAGGGCTCCACGGTCACGGTGACGATCTCCGCGGGCGCGCCCAAGGCGCCGGTCCCCAACGTCGTCGACCTCACGTACGAGCAGGCCGAGAAGGCGCTGAAGGAGAAGGGCTTCCAGGTCGACCGCAAGCTCCAGGAATCCGCGCGCGCCGCCGGAACGGTCCTCGATCAGAGCCCCAAGGGCGGCGAGGCGGAGAAGAACACCGTCATCACGCTGACCGTCGCGAAGGAACTCTCCAAGGCCGAGGTCCCGGAGCTCAAGGGCAAGAAGAAGGACGAAGCGGAGAAGGCCCTCAAGGCCGTCAACCTCCGGCTCGGCAGCGTGACGGAGATCGACTCGCCCGGAGCCGTGCCGGGCACGGTCGTTCAGCAGCAGTTCGAGGCCGGGCAGCAGCTCGAGCTGAACAAGACGGTGAACATCAGCATCGCCAAGACCACGACGCCGACCGCGGTGCCGAACTTCGCGGGCCGGACCCTCGGCCAGTACAAGGACGATCTCCGGCGCGCCAACCTGAGGGTCGGCATCGTCGGCGGTCCGACGGACGACAACGCGCTCGTGGTGGCCACAGACCCGCAGCCCGGCACCCCGGCCATCTCGGGCCAGGCCGTCAACGTCGGCACCATCGCGGGCCAGGGCGGCAACAACGGCGGCAACAACGGCGGCGGCGGCTTCTTCGGAGGCCTGACCGGCCGCTAGCCGCCCCGGTACGAACGCGAAAGGTCCGGCCCCTCCC